>USEE01000183.1 GCA_900553645.1 uncultured Eubacteriales bacterium | reverse complement strand
GGACAGAGAAGGTATGGCGGAAGGTTTTTTGAGGAGTTTTTGCCCGCGCTGCAGGGGCGGCAGGGGATTGAGATGTATAAGCAGATGGCCGAGAATGATTCGGTTGTCGGGGCTATACTATTCGCGGTGGAGATGCTCGTCAGGCAGGTTCGGTTTGATGTGGAGCCTGCGTCGGATGAGGAACGCGATTTTCGGGCCGCTAAGTTTGTGGAGCAGTGCATGAACGATATGAGCGTGTCCTGGCAGGATACGCTTAGTGAAATGCTCTCATTCCTTACTTATGGGTTTAGCTACCATGAGATCGTTTATAAGCGCAGGCTCGGCGCGCGAAACGGCTCGCAGTCCAGCAGATACTCCGATGGGCTTATCGGCTGGCGCGATTTCCCTGTGCGCGCGCAGGATAGCCTCGTGCGCTGGGAGTACGACGACGGCGATGAACTTATCGGCATGGTGCAGGCCGCGCCGCCTGACTTCGAGGAACGCTTTATACCTTTGGATAAGGCAATACACCTGCGCACTAAATCGCGTAAGGCTAACCCCGAGGGCGTGTCCATACTGCGCACATGCTACCGCGATTACTTCTTTAAGAAGAACCTGCAGGAAACCGAGGGCATAGGCGCGGAACGCGGCGCAGTCGGTATGCCCGTGCTCACGCCGCCCGAGGGCGTGAATATCTGGGACGACGATCCCGACAGCCGCGCATTGCTCAGTCAGGCCGAAGAACTGGTGCGCAATGTACGCCGCGATAACGTGGACGGCGTGGTGCTGCCATATGGCTGGAAGCTGGAGCTGATGAGCGGCGGCGGCAGGCAGATCGATCTGGGCGCGATCATCGAACGCTACGACCGACGAATCGCAATGTCGGTGCTGGCTGACTTTATAATGCTCGGCTCCAACTCGGCGGGCAGTTATGCACTCTCGTCCGACAAAACCGAACTGTTTTCGCTGGCGCTGGGCACATACCTTGACATAATCTGCGACGCGTTCAACACGCAGGCGATACCGCGGCTTTTCGACATGAACAGGCGCGCGTTTGCGGGACTGAAGGAGCTGCCTAAAATGGTGCATGGCGATGTTGAAAAGCCCGATCTGGACAAGCTGGGCAGCTTTATCGAACGTATGACCGGCGCGGGCCTGATTAAGCCCAACGCGCGCACCGAAAAGTACGTGCGCCGACTGGCTGAACTGCCCGAGGACGACATGCCGACCGGGGACGGCGAAGGGAGGTGAGGGAGACGTATTATTCGGTTGCAGGCAAAAGCGGCGACGAACATCTGGTGTTCGGCTGGGCATGGGTGGCCAACGGCACGGACGGCCGTCCGGTCGTGGACAGTCAAGGCGACGCGATCGAGCCGGAAGAACTGGAACAGGCCGCGTATCAGCATGTGCTGGAATTCCGCAGCGCGGGCGGCGGGCATGACCCAAAGCTGCGCGGCGTGGGCGTACTGGTGGAGTCGGTGGTGTTCACTGCTGAAAAGCGCCGCGCGATGGGTGTGGGCGACGCGGTGCCCGACGGCTGGTGGGTCGGGTATCTGATACGCGACGAGGATACCTGGCGGCGCATTGTCGAGGGCGAATACACGATGTTCTCGATAGAGGGCGCGGCGTGGCGCGAGGATGGACAGTAAGCAGAGGCTTGGAGAAATGGCTATGTATAGGGATAGGTATGCCAACGATACGCAAGACATTGCATATGAAACGCGATGTTTCACGTGAAACATTTTAGAATTTTCGTGTGAAACAGGCTGACGCCGATCCATCGATAACGATAGCCTGCGGCTGTATAGCGTGCAGGCGTGAAAGCTTGCCTAGAGCGTGTCTCAAAAATTCCTGAGTACGCAGTTTCGGGTGGCGCTGAGCCATTTCTGCGTCACAAAGCTCGACTTAGCGCTGCTAAGCCTTCGGATTTCTTCCTTGAACTGACGAAAAATCCACTCGAACCTGCGGATTGTCCCGCTTGAGACACACTCTAACTTAAATACCTGAAAACGCAATTTCTGCCGGTTATGCGCGAATAGGCATTGACTGATCGATAGCGAAGCTGCGACCAACGCCTTAACGCGCAAAACCAGCGGATTTTGACATTTTTATTGCGGGAGAAGATTATGCAGCAGCTAATTCAACAGCTGATAAACGGCGCGGCGCTGGGCGGATTGTACGCGCTGACCGCCATTGGCTATTCGCTGGTTTACGGCGTTATGGAGCTGGTCAATTTCTCCCATGGCGCCGTGTATATGCTCGGCGCTTATGTTTTTTATATACTTGCGGCGCTGTGCGGCCTGCCGATGTGGGTGTGCGCGGTCGTGTCGCTGGTCGCGGCGGGAATTATGGGCGTGGTTATACAGCGCGTGGCGCTTACGCCGTTTGCCAAAAAGCATCTTCCGCTGGTATACTCGCTTATCGCGACTATCGGCCTTTCGATAGTCATACAAAATGCGATGCTGCTGTTCATGGGTTCGGAGACGCGCCGGTTCCCGACTATATTCGAGGGCGTGTTCATAGACTTCGCGGGCTTTCGCATATCGGCGCTTACCATATTCATAATCGCGCTGTCGGCGGCGCTGATCGTTGCGCTGAGTCTGTTCCTGCGCCTTACGCGCGTGGGTCAGGCGATGCGCGCAACCGCGCAGAACCGATTCGCCGCGACGCTGATGGGCATACCTGCGGGTCGGATAGTCGCACTGTGCTTCTTTCTGGGCGGTGCGCTGGCGGCGGTGGCGGGCGTGCTGGGCAGCATGAACTACCGTAGCGTCGATATATCGGTGGGCACGTCGATGGGAGTTAAGGCATTCGCGGCCACCGTGCTGGGCGGCATAGGCTCGGTGGGCGGCGCGGCGCTGGGCGGGCTGGTGATCGGCGTGTGCGAGGTACTGGTCGCGGGTTATGTAAGCGCGTCACTGCGCGATATGGCCGCGTATGTGATACTGATCGCGATACTGATAATCCGTCCGTGCGGTCTGCTGGGTCAAAGCACGCAAAGGAAGGTGTAGCGCGCATGAAAAATATTCGCGTTCCGGCGCGCTTAAAATCGCTTTGGAATAAGGCTTCATTGCCCGCGGCAGTGCTGGTGCTGCTGATTCCGCTGGTGAATCTGGGCGCGTATCCGATGCGCGTGGCTGTCATGTGCAGCATATATTCGCTGCTCGCGCTCAGCCTTAACCTGCTTACCGGCATAGCGGGGCAGGTGTCGCTGGGGCACGCGGCGTTCTATGCGGTGGGCGCGTACACGTCGGCGCTGCTGGCGCTCAGACTGGGTTTGCCGCTTTGGATTACAATGCCCGCCGCGATGCTGATGGGCGCGGCGATGGGCTTTGTGACGTTTCTGCCATCGCGGCGCGTGTCGGGCGGGTATCTGGCGATAGTGACGCTGGGCATAGGCGAGATTGTGCGGCTGACGCTGCTCAACTGGCAAAGCCTTACGCGCGGGCCGATGGGTCTGCCCGGCGTGCCGCAGGCGCAGGTATTTGGCGTGAAGCTGTCGTCACCGTATCAGTATTACCTGCTGTCTATGCCGCTGACGCTGCTGGTGTTTTTTCTGCTAATCAACATACAGCGCTCCAACGCCGGACGCAAGCTGAACGCCGTGCGCATAGACCCGATCGCCGCCGAAAGCATGGGCATATATCCCAATCGTATGAAGGCGCTCGCGTTTATGGTAAGCGGCGCGATTGCGGCGCTGGCGGGCGCGCTGTACGCGCACTTCATCGGCTTTATCGATCCCGGATCGTTCAGATCGGACGAGTCGGTCACGGCGCTGTGCATGGTTGTGCTGGGCGGCATGGGCAGCCTGCCGGGCAGCGTGCTGGCGGCGTTCCTGCTTACGATAATACCCGAGTTTCTGCGCGGGCTGGATAATGTCCGAATGCTTATCTATGGCGCGCTGCTGGTCGCGATGATGCTTTTTAAGACCACGGGGAGGAAACATGACGCTTGAGACGCTGAATCTTACCAAATCGTTCGGCGGCCTGTGCGCGGTGGACGGCGTTAGCTTTACCGCCTCCACGGGCGAGCTTACGTGCATAACCGGCCCCAACGGTGCGGGCAAGACCACCGTGTTCAACCTGCTGACCGGATTTTATGCGCCTGACGCGGGGCGGGTGCTGCTGGATGGCCGCGACATAACCAGGTTGTCACCGGCGGCGCGAGCGCGCGAGGGCGTGACGCGCACGTTTCAGAACATACGCCTGCTGGACGAACTGAGCGCGCTTGACAACCTGACCACGGCCATGCACGGCGAGCTGAACGGTTCTCTTATCGACACGCTGCTGCCCACGCGCAGGCGCAGCCAGGCACTTGCACAGGCGCAGGCTTTTGC
>USEE01000182.1 GCA_900553645.1 uncultured Eubacteriales bacterium | reverse complement strand
GGTCAAATCCTCGCCGAAACGCGCGATACCGGGCGCGAGCACCAGCAGTTCGCCGCCGTCGGCCACGGCCATGCGGGTACGGTACACGGCCTTGTTGCCCAGCCATGTGCTGCGGAACTCGGACGGGTCGAGGTACACGACGCACTTCTTTATGCCGCGCTCCACGAAGTCGATGTTCTTCTGCTGCGCCATCTCGATTGCATTTTCCAGCACGCTGCGCTTATCGCCTATGAACAGGCCATGCGTGTGGATAACGCCGCCGGGTGCGGTGGTCACGGTCAGCACGAACATTATCGGACGGTCCTTGAGGAAGTGCTCAAGCGCGTAATCAAATATGCGGCGCACGGGCGTAAAGTCCTTGCCCATCATGCGCTCCATGCCGTATACCGCGCCCACCATATGGCTCTTGTTAATCATATCCGCGCCGCCCACGCCTACGAACAGGTTCTTGGAGTGGTTGGCCATGCCGATTACCTCGTGCGGCACAACCTGGCCGGGCGAGATGATCAGGTCGTACTTTTCGTCCATTACCAGCTTGTTTATCTCGACCTCGATTGAGTCCTTCCACAGGCCGTCGGTGATGGAGCTGATAAATTCGCCCGGCACCTCGCCGATTTTGACCACGTCGTGACGCCAGTCGTGCGCGATCAGCTTTTCAAACGGCACGTCGCCCAGCATCTTTTCGCACTGCTCGCGGGTCATAGGCTCGTGCGTGCCCAGCGCGGGCATTATATCCACGTTCGCACCCATGTCGGTCAGCGCGTGATAGTACACATTGGTAATATAGCCCGCGTTGGAATGGAAGCGGGTAAAGTCCGGCGGCAGTATCAGTACGTTTTTGTAGGTGCGCCCTTCCAGCGATTTCAAAAGCGCCGCGCGTATTTCTTCACGGCTGAGGCCGTCCGCGTTTTGCTCACGCAAAAATATTTCCATATAAATATCCTCCGATTCAGGCCGAGCCGCCCCGCCGATGCGGCGGACAATGCTTGCCGTGCGGGACGGCCCGGGTATCTGATTTACTTAACGCTCATTACCAGTTCGTCGTGCGCCGCGTCGAAGTCGGCCGCGGAATTGTCGCAGTCGTCGAACGCGCGGAACATCCTGTCGCAAATCGCCTTGGCGCGCTCAGGCTGGGTTTTGCTGAGGAGCTTCAGCAGTTCATAGTCCTCAGTGCCGCCGCGCGTCATCTCGGCGCGCATGGAGCCGATCACGCCGCCGCTTAGCGGGTACACGATATGCGTATCGCCTGACGGCCACCACGTGGTCGGACCGCTCTGCGGGCAGGTATCCTCGTACGGATTCTGCTTTTCAATGTTCCAGTGGTTAAGCCCCCAGTGCAGGTAGCCCGTGAGGTCATACTTGAAGTTGCCCCAGAACAGCATCCGCGTGCGTATGAGCGGCATGTCGAGCAGGCGGTTGCAGAAGTGCCCGCCCGGCTTGCAGCAGGTATAGAACCACACCTCGTCGCCCAGCCTGCGCAGGCGCTCCATTTCGGTGCGATTCTTCTGATAGTAATCATTCTTGGGCACCCATATGTCCATGCTGCCCTCGAGTTCATACGTCTCTATCGCGTCGATCAGCTTTACGCCCGGCATGTATTTGCGCACTATGCCGGACAGTATGCGGTATTCTGCCGCGGCCCGCTCGTGCGGCTCGTCGCCCACATGCTGTATCGTATGCTCGTACCAGCCGTGTTCCTTCAGGAAGTCATGCCACGCGGTCAGCAGCGCGGTCACGTACTCGTATGATTCGCGCGACAGCGCCAGCACGCGGCCCTTGGGCGTGTTCACCTTAAACTCAGCTGCGTCCCAATTGTCGCGCCCGTATATCGGCGCGCCCTCGATCGTGGTAAAGCCCATGTCGAAGAACAGCTTAATCAGCCGCTCGCAATTTGTGAAGTCGAACGCATAGCTGCCGTCCTCGCGCACGGACGCCTCCACGGTGTCCCACGTAATCCAGAACACGTTCTGGTGCATACGGCGCATAAGCTTGCCATACTCGCGAATCATGTTCCAGTGCGCTTCCGACCACTTTTCCAGTCCGTGCGCCGCCGCCATGCTGCCCACGCTGTACCACAGCGTCACGTTAAGGCTTTCGGCCGGCAGTTCGGCCTCGGCTGCGCACAGTTCGTATTCGACGGTCATGCTTTGGCCGCCTGCCTCGACGCATACCTTGCCCGCATACTTGCCGGGCACGCAGTCGCGCGCGACGGTCAGCGCCACGTATACCGCTTGGGTGCCGTCCAGTATATCCAGTCCGCTTTCAGGCACAGGCTCCAGCGCGTCGTATACGCGGAAGGGTGCTTCGCGCGTCGAATACTCCTTCGCGATTTCCCAATCGGCAGTAAAGCCCTTGGGGCCGGTGTTCTTTTCCACGCGCACGGACAGCTCGCGATAAACTTCCACAGTGCACTGCGCGCCGTCCGGTGCGGTGGCCGTTACGTTAAGCCTGCCCGCCTTCAAATCGGTGCAAAGTATCTGAAAGCCTGCGGAACCGCCGCGTACCGCATTTAATTTAATCGTGTGCTGCTCGGATTCAACCTTGCTGTCCGGGTACAGCCACGTATTCATGCTTACAGTCGTGAATGCCATGTCGAATCCTCCTCTGCCTCAGCCGCAAATTTTGATATGCTCAGCCGCACAGCCCTGCCTTATATGGCGCTCATTACCAGTTCGTCGTGCGCCGCGTCGAAATCGGCGGCAGAGTTGTCGCAGTTGTCGAACGCGCGGAATATCCTGTCGCAGATTGCCTTAGCGTGTTCGGGTTGGGTTTGGCTCAACTGCCTGAGCAGTTCGTAATCCTCGGTGCCGCAGCGCGTCATTTCGGCGCGCATGGAGCCGATCACATTGCCGCCCAGCGGGTACACGATGTGCGTATCGCCCGCAGGCCAGTATGAATCCGGGCCGCTCTTAGTGCAAGTATCCTCATACGGGTTAGTGCCCGGAGTCCAGTGATTAAGTCCCCAGTGCAGATAGCCCGTGAGGTTGTACTTGTAGTTGCCCCAGAACAGCATACGCGTGCGCAGAAGCGGCATATCAAGGAGACGGTTGCAATAGTGGCCGCCCGGCTGACAGCAGGTATAGAACCACAATTCGTCGCCCAGACTGCGCAGATGCTCAAACGGCGCGCGGTTTTCGGCGTAGTATATGTTGCGGGGCACCCATATGTCCAGACTGCCGCGCAGCTCGTACATCTCCACCGCGTCGATTAATCTGATTCCGGGCAGGAACTTGCGCACTGTGCCCGAAAGCACGCGGTATTCATCGGCCACCCTGGTGTTCGGCTCGTCGCCCACATGCTGTATGGTGTGCTCGTACCAGCCGCGCCGTTTAAGCAGCTCGCGCCAGCCGGTCAGCAGTCCCGCCACATAATCGTATGCCTGATTTGACAGCGCCGGGATTGCGCCCATCGGCGTGTCCTCGACCGAAAACTCGCTGTCTTCATAGTGCACGCGCCCGAATACCGGCGCGCCCTCGATCGTGGTAAAGCCCAATTTGAGGTACAGGTCGATAAGCCGCTCGCAATTGGCAAAGTCGAAATCGAACCCGCCGTCCGCGCGCGGAGTGACCTTAACCGTATCCCACGTGACCCAGAACACGTTCTGGTGCATACGGCGCATAAGTCTGCCATATGCTTCAATCAGCTTCCAGTGTTCTTCCGACCACTTTTCCACGCCGTGTTCGGTCGCCATGCTGCTAAGGCTAAAAAACAGCGTCAGGTTAAGGCTTTCATCGGGCAGCTTTGCCGCCGCAACGGTCAGTTCATACCTTACCTGCGCGCATTCTCCGTCCACATCGACTCTTACAGTGCCTTCATATGTACCGGGCGCACAGTCGCTTTCGGCTTGCACCGAAATGTAAATAGCCTGAGTACCGGCAGGTATATCCAGCCCAGCCTCAGGCACAGGTTCCAGCGCGTCATACACGCGGAAAGGCGCTTTGCGCGTGGCGTAACCCTTTGCTTCATCCCAGCTTTTAGCACTAAGGCCATTTGCGCCGGTATTCAGTTCGACGCGCACAGACAGTTCCCTGTACGCTTCCAAAGTGCAATTTGCACCCGCCAGTGCGGCGGGCAGGACTTTCATCCTGCCCGCGCCAAGGCCGGTGCACAGTATCTGGAATCCAGTGTAGCCGCCGCGAACCGCGCTGAGCTTGATTTCATGCTTTGCAGAATCAATCGCGCTGTCCGGGTACAGCCACGTATTCATGCTTACCGCGCTAAATTCCATGCTGTTTCTCCCGCTTGGATATGCGTTATCAAACCACGTACTGGGTAGCCGAAACGTCGCCGCCGTGGCCGGTCCAGTTGGTGTGGAAG
>USEE01000181.1 GCA_900553645.1 uncultured Eubacteriales bacterium | reverse complement strand
CTTACACGCGCAGAGAGCGGCAAAACAATCATCGCCGCAAAGTTCCGTTACCCTACAAAGCTACGCCGCCCGCCAAACTCCGTAATCTCCACCCTGTTCGACAGGGTGGAGCGGGACATTGAAAACGTGCTTAACGACATATATAAGATTGCTTTCCATCACCTGCGTTAAAGTAGTCGAATAAGCCATATCTGCATCCTACGCGAGCGCGCCCGGCGTTCAAGGCCAACCGCCTTAACGCCGGGCGCACTTTATTGTTTAATCACTTTATGAGCCGGTCGATCGATAATGTCTCAGCCCCAGCCGCCATATCGCCCACGCGGGCAGCAGCAGTCCACCCCCCGCCAGCGGACATATTATCAGCCACGGACTGTTCCAGCGCCCCAGCAGGTACATCAGCGGATAGTACTGTATGCACGCCAGCGGCACAACATATGTATAGAACCTGAGCGCCTCGCGGCCGTACACACTGACCGGGTACGCGCCGTGGTCGCGGCTGCCGTCGGTAAACACGTTCATGAATTCCAATCCCTCGGTCGTAAAGAACGACAGCCCCGCGTATATCCAGAACAGCGCCGCAAACATCACCGTGCCGCCCAGTATCATCATCACAAGCGTCAGCACGCGCGCGCCTGTCCACACCACCGCGCAGTTGGGTATCGCATAGGCCAGCACCGCAACCGCCTGTATCGCGCGCCCTATGCGGCCAAACTCCACGGTTGAGGCCAGCACCTGAAACACTTCATTGCGCGGGCGCACCAGCATCCTGTCGAATTGACCGTTGCCCAGCAGCCGCGGGAACACGTCCAGCCCGCGCACAAAGCACTCTGCCAGCGAAAATGCCATAAGCACCACCGCATAGCAGATAAGCACCTCTTCAAAATTAAAGCCGTCCACCTGACCGAATCTGTCAAAAAGGAAGTAGACTATCAGCAGCGAAGCCAGCGACGTGGTTATCTGGCTGAGCATCATCATGAAGAACGCGGCCTTGTGCTGCATCGCACTGCGCAGGTGAATGCCTAAAAATTTAATGTATAGCTTCATGCGTTCAGCCTCCCTGCACAACCACGCGTTTAAGCGCGCGGCGCATCAGCAGTTCGCCCACGATCACGAGTATAATCAGCCATATCACCTGACCGCCCAATTGCATCAGCATCTCCTGCCCCGCGATATTGCCGCTGAACACGCGCAGCGGCACGTCCTGCATATAGCCAAACGGCAGGAGCTTAACTATCCGCTGAAACGCGTCCGGCATGAACGGCAGCGGTATCAGACTGCCAGTAAACACGTCGCACAATGTCTGAAACAGTATTCGCACGCCATGCGCCGACATTGTGTAAAACGTCATTACATAGCTGAGCATTGTAATCGCAATCGCGATATTGGCCGCCAGCAGCATCGACACAAGGAACATCAGCGCCGTGCCCCAGTCGGGCAGAACTATGCCGTACGGCGCGGGCAGGCACGACGCGAATATCAGCACCGGCACGCACCTTAGCAGCGTACCCGACAGCCTTAGCCCCATGTTGCGCGCGAACCACAGCGAATACACGCTCATCGGGCGAATCAGCTCGTATGCGACGCTGCCATCGGTTATCAGCTCGTATATGCTGCTGTCGGCGCGCCACGACATGAACATCATCAGAAACGCCTGCTGCATCCATATGTAGGATGACGTTTCCTGCATGGTCATTGTGAACTGCGCCGGGTTTGACTGATAAAACGCCTTATAAAGCAGCACCAGCAGCCCGCCCCACGCAAACTGCGTAGCCATGCCCGCCAGCGCCGCGACGCGGTATTGCATACCATTAATGAACTTCATGCGCAGTACAGACATGTACTTTTTCATAGCACGTACTCCTTGTAAAGGCGCAGCACCATGTCGTCCACCGGCACGCCCGCAACCGATATGTCGTTTACCTCCAGCGTGCGCGACAGCATTGCAATCGCGTCCGATATGGACATAATCGCGGTATCAACGTCGAACACCGCGCGGGAGCGCAGTCTTTCGCGCAGGCGCAGTCCCTCGCACTCGGGCAGTTCGCCGCTCGAGAACTCCACCGTCAACGCGCGTACGCTGGAATAATGCGATTTAAGCTCGCTCAGGCTGCCGTCCAGCAATACTTTGCCATGCCCCACCAGCATTATCCGCTCGGTCAGCGCCTCAATATCGCTCATATCGTGCGTGGTCAGTATCACGGTCACGGCGCGTTCGCGGTTGATTTCGCGTATGAATTCGCGCACGGCGATCTTGCTCACCGCGTCCAGACCGATGGTCGGCTCGTCGAGGAACAGTATGCGCGGCTCGTGCAAAAGCGACGCCGCGATCTCGCACCTCATGCGCTGTCCCAGCGATAATTGGCGCGTGGGCGTGCCGATTATCTTGCTCAGATCAAGCCGCTCGACCAGCTCGTCCATGCTGCGCTTGAAGCGCGCCCTGTCCACGTCGTATATGTCGCGTAGCAGCTCGAACGAATCGATCACCGGCACTTCCCACCATAGCTGGGAGCGCTGGCCGAACACCACGCCGATGTTGCGCGCGTGGCGCATACGGTCGCGCCATGGCGTAAGGCCGTCGATCACGCACTCGCCCGCGTCGGGCGTGAGTATGCCGCTCATCACCTTGATAGTGGATGACTTGCCCGCGCCGTTCGGGCCTATATAGCCCACCATCTCGCCGTCGTTTACGTCGAACGACAGATCGTCCAGCGCGTGTATGTAATCGTATTCGCGGCTGAACAGCGCCCTTGCCGCCGCGCGCATACCGCCCCCGCGGCGCGCCACGCGGAATGTCTTTTTGATGCCCCTGAGATGAATCAAACTGTTCCCCCCTCTCGGAAAACCTTCATATGTACGATGCGCGCTCCGCGCACCCCGCCAAAAATGGGCGGACTTTTATTATATTACGTTCAAGGCGTTATGTCAATCATATTTTTACATTAATACTCGCCATTTGCCATCTTGCTACGTTTGCGCCGCACTTTTTTAGCTTTGCAATAGTCAAACTATTGCGCTTGGCACTTCAACGTGATTATAATACTTTCATGAATTGATTTTTTCACTCGCATTAGTTTTATATCGTTCAATCAATTTCCCGCATAAATCGTTTAATAGTACAAGCATTGCATCGTGAACCGGGGTGAGGTTTAATGCACGGGTAGGATTTTATCGTCGCTTTTCGCTTGAGCAACTTATTTTGTTGGCATAATCGTTCAATGAGTGTATTTTGTTTGAGGAGGATTACATATGATGAAACATACAATCAAGACTCGCTTAATCGCAACAGTGCTGTTTTTGACGACGCTGCTTTCCTTCACTGCCCCCGCCTTCGCCGCAGCCGACTATTCCGAGCTGATCTCCAGCATACTCGACGATATGAACACGATCGACGAAAGCTGCTCCGGCGCGCCCCAGCAGAGCGCCAACGGCGCGTACCGACTTGTCGAAATGCTGGCTATAATCGCTACCAAAGGCAACGACGGCACGTATTCCGATGTGATAAGCGGCGTACTCAACGATCTTGATACCAACAACGCGTCCTGCTCGGGCGCACCTCAGCAGACCGCAAACGGCACCTATCGCGCGGTGGAGCTGCTCGCGATAATCGCGCTTGAGCACGACACTACCGGCGCATTCAAGGACGTAATCAGCAACCAACTTACCACCTTAACCGAAAACAACGCCTCCTGCTCGGGCGCGCCCCAGCAGAGCGCCAACGGGCTGTACCGCTGCGCTGAGCTACTTGCGATAATCGCTCATGAACTGGACGTGGGCAAGAATGCCTATTCTGATTCGATAAGCGATGTACTTAATCGTATGCAGACTCAGAACGAAAGCTGCGGCAGCGCGGTTCAGCAGGAGGTCAACGGCGCGTACCGCTGTGTCGAGCTGCTTGCGATAATCGCATACGAGCTGGATACATACGGCATATACTCATCGCTTATATCCGGCGTGCTTACTTCGTTGAGCGACGTTAACGACACCTGCTCCGGCGCGCCCCAGCAGCTTGCCAACGGCATGTATCGCTGTGTCGAAATGGCGGCGCTGGTCGCAACGGCCATGTAATATTTTTGTCTCAAAGCGGCTGTGCAATGCACAGTCGCTTTAATGTTCGGATTTTTGCATGTATATCCGCTTAATGTATTTTAATTCTGTTTGTTATTCGTATATTTCCCAATTTTGGGCTTCAGACAATTGACGCAGCGGCATATATATGCTATTATTTTCTTCAGCTCATTGCACTATGCGAATGCTTTTCGGCAAACCATTGAGCAGAAACGATTTTGGGTAGATAGGAGAAATGTATTATGAAGAAGTTTCC
>USEE01000180.1 GCA_900553645.1 uncultured Eubacteriales bacterium | reverse complement strand
GCCGTTCGCGCCCGCCGTGGTCATCGTGTCGCAGCGCGCGTCCAGCCTGATGCACGCCGACAAGATACTCGTGCTGGACGACGGCCAGCTTGTGGGCAGCGGCACGCATAAGGAGCTTATGCAGAGCTGCGGCGTGTACCGCGAGATATACGAAAGCCAGTATGGAAAGGACGGCGATCGCTGATGGCGGGCAAGAAAGTGGAAAAGCTGACCGGGGACGCGCGCAAATCGGCGATGCAGGGTACGCTGGCGCGCATAAAGCCGTACCGCATATACATAATAGTCAGCCTTATAGTGGCGGCGCTGTCGGTGGCGGCGCAATTGTACATACCGATACTGACCGGCGACGCGATCGACGAAATGATCGGCGCGGGCCAGGTAAACTTCGAGGGCTTGGCGCGCATAGTGATAAACATCGGCCTGTCGATAGGCGTGGCGGCGCTGGCGCAGTGGATAATGAGCGAGTGCAATAACCGCGTGACATACGGCGTATCACGCGACCTGCGCGACGACGCGATGGCCAAGATTCAGCGCTTGCCGCTGAGCTATCTGGACGCGCACTCCTCGGGCGATCTGGTCAGCCGCATTATCGCGGACGTGGATACCTTCGCGGACGGCCTGCTGATGGGATTCAGCCAGCTCTTTACCGGCGTTATGACCATCATCGGCACGCTGTCGTTCATGCTGTATGTGGACGCGCGCATCGCGCTGGTTGTAATCTGCGTAACTCCCTTGAGCCTTGTCGCGGCCACGTTTGTGGCGCGCCGCACCTATCGCTATTTCCGCAGTCAGACCGTTGAGCGCGGCGCACAGACCGCGCTGGTCAACGAGCTGATAGACGGCCAGAAGGTGGTAAAGGCGTTCGGCCATGAAGCGCAGAGCATGAACGACTTTGACGAAATTAACGAGCGTCTGCGCGACGTGAGCATGAAGGCAATATTCTTCAGCTCCATCACCAACCCCGTAACGCGCTTTGTAAACAACCTCGTTTACGCGGGCGTCGGGCTTGTGGGCGCGCTAATGGCGCTGGGCGGCGCGATATCCGTGGGTCAGCTGAGCGTGTTTTTGAGCTATGCCAACCAGTACACCAAGCCCTTTAACGAGATATCCGGCGTAGTTACCGAACTGCAAAACGCGCTGGCGTGCGCGGCGCGCATATTTGAGTTCCTTGACGAGACCGAACAGCCGCCCGAGGCGCAGGGCGCGCCCGCGCTCAAGCCCGACGGCCGCGTGGAGCTAAGCCACGTCGCGTTCAGCTATGTGCCCGAGCGCAAGCTGATCGAAGACCTGAACCTGAAAGTCGAGCCGGGCGAGCGCGTGGCGATAGTCGGCCCCACCGGCTGCGGCAAGACCACGCTTATCAACCTGCTGATGCGCTTTTACGACGTAAATTCGGGCAGCATAGTCGCCGCAGGTCAGGACATACGCGACGTTACACGCGACTCGCTGCGCCGCTCCTATGGCATGGTGCTGCAGGATACGTGGCTGCGCGCCGATACCATCCGCAACAACATCGCCTATGGCAAGCCCAACGCGACCCAGGACGAGATCATCGCCGCGGCTAAGGCTTCGCACGCGCACAGCTTCATAATGCGCCTGCCTAACGGCTACGACACCGTAATTACCGAGGGCGGCGAGGATTTGAGCCAGGGTCAGAGGCAGCTATTGTGCATAGCGCGCGTCATGCTGTGCCTGCCGCCCATGCTGATACTCGACGAGGCCACCAGCTCCATAGACACGCGTACCGAGATCAAGATACAGCAGGCGTTCCTGAACATGATGCAGGGCCGCACCAGCTTCATAGTGGCGCACCGCCTGTCCACGATACGCGAGGCCAACGTGATACTGGTAATGAAGGACGGCCACATAATCGAGCAGGGCAGTCACGACGAGCTTATCCGGAAGCAGGGCTTCTATTACAAACTGTACAACAGCCAGTTCGAGGGCGTGACCGGCGCGTAAGCCGGGGCGCGGCTCATATGCGCGGCGCGGGTAATGTTATCCGCACTGCGCATATTTTTTTTACGCAGTTTACAGAAACGCTCATGGATGATATAATGCTGATATAAACTGGATAAGGCTGTATGAACGGCTTCGGGAGAGTGCGCCGGGTAAGGCTGTAAAGCGCGCCTCTGGCTGAAACCTGAAATAGAATTTCTAAAAAAATCTGCGGAGGAATACAACTATGCTGGTAGATTCGGTTAAAGCGTCCGACATAGCGCTTAGTCTAAAGACGCGCACCGAATATCATCCGTTCCCGCGCGCGTGCGAGCGCGAGCAGTGGGACAAACTGCCTAACGAAGCCAAGTGGTTTTACAAAAACGCCGCCAACGCGCTGAAAAACTGCGATTGGCCCGAGCTAAAGGCCGTGCGCTATATGGACTTCGTGCGCAACGGCGACCGCAGCAGGTATGAGCATAGCTACTTCCTCAGGCGCGACATGCTATATTCGCTCATGATGGGCGAGTGCCTGACCGGCAGCGGCGACTACCTCGACGACATTGCAAACGGCGTATGGACGATATGCGAGGAAACAAGCTGGGTCATACCCGCGCACAACAATCACCTGACGGGCGACGCGCCCAACGCACTGCCAGACTTTGACGCACAGCCGTATATAGACCTGTTCGCGGCCGAAACCGCGTCGCTGCTGGGCTGGGTGTACTACATGCTGGGCGATGAGCTGGACGGCGTGACGCCGCTGATTAAACGCCGCATCGAGTTTGAACTGGACAGGCGTATATTCAAGCCCTTCCTATCCGACGCGTATTTCCCGTGGAGCGGATTAAACGGCGGCTTCATAAACAACTGGAACCCGTGGATTAATTCCAACCTGATCGCGGCGACGCTGTGTGTGTGCGCGGATGATGCGGTTCGGGTGGCGATGATAGACAAGACCGCGCGCAGTCTGGATTGCTTTATCGATTCGTACAAGCCCGATGGCGGCTGTGACGAAGGCCCGTCGTACTTTAACGAGGCGGGCGCGGCGCTTTTCGACGCGCTGGAGGAGCTTTACGGCGCGACCGACGGCCGGGTAAACATATTTGGCGACGAAAAGATTCGCAACATGGGCCGCTATATAATGTACATGCACATCGCGGGCAAGCGCCACGTAAACTTCGCCGACGCGTCGCCCGATGTGGATGCCAACTGTATGCTGCTGATGCGCTACGGCAAGGCGTGCGGCTGCGGCGAGCTGATCGAGTACGCGCGCGGGCTTCAGGCGGCGGGGAGCGCCACGCCGGTATATCGCATAAACAGGTACAACATATTCCGCAATATAGCAGACGTGATGATGTATTCGCCGAGCCTGGTGCAGGGCGCGCGCACGATCGAGCCGCTCCAGCATTACCTGCCCGGCATAGAGGTGCTGACCGCACGCAGTGCCGCCGACACGACGAAGGGCCTCTTCCTCGCGGCCAAGGGCGGGCACAACGGCGAAAGCCACAACCATAACGACGTGGGCAACTACATAATATATGTAAACGGCGACGCAGCGATATGCGACGCGGGCGTGGAAACGTATTCACGCAAGACGTTCTCGGAGGAACGCTACACGATATGGGCGATGCAGAGCCGTTATCACAATACAGCGATAATCAACGGCTGTGACCAGCTTCCGGGCATAGAATACGCCGCAAGCGACGTAACGTGCGGCGAGGGCGATAACCCGGCGCTGAATATGGACATGGCAGGCGCATATCCCAATGAAGCGGGCGTTCAGAAGTACGCGCGCACGATATGCCTTGACCGCGCGGCAAACTGCGTAACGGTTCACGATGCAGTTAAGGCAAGCGGCGGTGCGATAAGCCTTGAACTGCCGGTGCTATGCGCGAATGAGCCTGAACTGGCTGATGGCTGCATAACCATAGCAGCGGGCGGGCAAAGCCTGCGCCTTAAATACGACGGGACTAAGTTTACAGCGAGCGTGGAAAGTATCGCGCTCACCGACGCAAAGCTGCATTCAGAGTGGAAGCGCCCGGCGCTGTACCGCGTATTGCTCAGATGCAATGAGAAGATTGCAAGCGATGAGTTTGAACTGATATATGAGCTGGCTTAAACGCGGCTTTATATATGGGACATTAACAGGGCGGCTAAGAAAAGTTAGAGGATGCAGCCGTGACGGCAGATCGATTGTGCCTTGAAAGCCGAAAGCCTGCAAACGCCGCGCTTTGATATTCGCCCTGAACGTAAAATGAAATGGGGGATAGGTATATGTACAACTTTCCGATAGGCTTCATATGCGGACTGAAAACCGCACAGCTTGATCTGGCCGCCGAACTGAAACTGAACGGCGTGCAGCTCTATATGCCAGTAAACGGCAAGGCCCCGCGC
>USEE01000179.1 GCA_900553645.1 uncultured Eubacteriales bacterium | reverse complement strand
GCCATATTCAGCGGCATAACGAAAGAAAGCGCTCATAAGGAAGCAACGCCAGAAAGTTGCTAACCAGCCGCGCCGCGAAAGAACACCCATAAAAAAACCACAGCCAATAATATCCCAACTCAGTGCGATATTATTGTATCGCATCCTTCCGCGTGCTATAATACCTGCGTAAAGCTGCTATAACCTGTAAGCGCAATATAAAACCTGATTGTTAACTTGGGAGGATACCGCATGAAGCAGGTCTATCTTATCGGCAATGCTCATATCGACCCCGTGTGGCTCTGGCGCAAGGGCGAGGGTATGGCCGAAGTGCTCTCCACCTTCCGATCCGCACTGGACAGAATGAACGAATTCCCGGATTATGTCTTTACATGCGCATGTGCGTACTATTATCAGTATGTCGCCGACGTCGATCCCGACATGATGCGCGAAATCCGCGCCCGCGTTCAGGAGGGCCGTTGGAACGTCGTGGGCGGCGCGTGGGTTCAGACCGACATGAACATACCCGGCGCGGAGGCATTCGCCCGGCAGGAGCTATACTCCCAGCGCACACTGCGCGCGCTCACCGGCCGCATGGCAAAGACCGGTTACTGCGTGGACTCATTCGGCCACAACGGCATGACCCCGCAATTGCTCAGGCAGGGCCGCATGGAGAACTATGTATTCATGCGCCCCGAATCGCGCGAAAATGCCGCCGCGAGCGATTTGATGCTCTGGCGCGCACCCGACGGCAGTCAGACCCTGACCTACCGCATACCCAACGGCTACGGCGATGGCTATTATAACATGGAAGGCCGCCCTGAGCGCGACAAGATGAGCAAGCAATGCCTGAAGGCCGTGGTTCTGGAAGACCGCGCCCGCGACACCGGCGTGGCGCAGATGGCATTTTACGGCGTGGGCAACCACGGCGGCGGGCCTACTATCGAGGGACTTAAAAGCCTTGACGAGTTCGTCAAGTCCCACCCCGGCACCGTATATGCGGGTGCGGACGAGTATTTTGGCGATGCGCGCGCCGACGGCATGGACAGTCAGGTTCCCGTATGGACGCACGATCTGCAGCACCACGCGTCGGGCTGCTACACCGCCAATGTGCGCATAAAGGGCCTCAACCGCCGCGCTGAAAACGTGCTTAACGAGGCCGAGCGCTTCTCGCTGATGGCTAAGCAGCTGGTAAGCGGCCCCGACGAGCGCGCCCGCATAACGAAGGCGTGGAAAAAGGTCATGTTCAACCAGTTCCACGACGTGCTGGCGGGCTGCACTCTGCGTTCGGCAGCGCACGACGCTGAGCACGCCTTCCACGGCGCTATCGACGAGGCCGAGGACATGATTATGTACGCGCTGGAGCGTATGGCGCGCCGCATAAATACCACTCCTGCGTGGGCGGGCGACTGCCTGCCGCCGCAGAAGCACGGCTGGCTGCTATGGCAGGCCGACGCGGCGTGCCCGCCCATGCTGTCCGATCTGCCCGCGGGCGTGGGCGCGCCGGTTATCGTATTTAACCCGCACTCCTTCCCGGTGCACATGTGCGTTAAGCTCCCGGCTCAGGTGGGCGGCGTAATGGACGCGGACGGCCATGCGGTGACTTGCCAGCGCGTGCGCGGTGAGCAGACCAACGGCAATGACAAGTACGTTTCTCTGATGAGCGTGGACGTACCCGCGCTGGGTTGGGCGACCTACTACATATATGCCGATGCGGCGGCGAACGCACAGCCCGCCGACCCGGTATGCGCGGTCGAGACCGAGGACGCAATAATAGTCGAAAACGCCGCCCTGCGCGCCGAGTTTGACAAGGCGACCGGCCATATCCGCGCGCTGACCGACAAGCGCACCGGCAATGTAATATCCAAGGACGCGGCGCGCGCGATACTGATCGACGACAGCGAATGCGACACATGGTCGCACAACGTGACCAAATTCGATAAGTTTGCGGGCGAGTTCGCGCTCAGCGACATCAGGCTCATCGACAATGGCCCGCTGCGCGCCTCGGTGCGCGTGGTATCGCACTTTAATAGCAGCGAAATCGTGCAGATGTTCACGCTGGATTCGGGCGAGGACATGCTGCGCTGCCATGTCAAGCTGACGCTGAACGAGCATCTGCGCCTTATCAAGCTGTGCTTCCCGTCCAATCTGGGCCAGCCGCGCTCGTTTGCGAGTATGCCGGGCGGCTTTATCGAAAAGGTGGCCGACGGCCGCGAACAGCCCAGCCACAAGTGGGCGGCGCAGTGCGGCGGCGGCAGGGGACTGGCTGTGCTGAACGACGGGCGTTACGGCGTGGCGTTCGAGGGCGGCGAGATACGCCTCGCCATCGCGCGCAGCGCGCTGTTCGCCGATCACTTCGGCAGCCGCGACGAGCTTATGGACTATATAGACATAGGCGAAACCGAGCTGAATTACGCCTTGACCGCGTTCGACCCGGACAAGGCCGAACATGCCGATGCGCGCGCCGAGCTGCTTAATATGCCCGTGCGCACGCTGCTGGAGGGTCAGCACAAAGGCAAGCTTCCGTGCGCATACGAGGGCGCGGCCATATCGGGCGACACCGTGCGCGTTCAGGCGATCAAGCGCGCCGAAAACGGCGAGGGCTTCATAGTCCGCCTGAACGAAACCGCAGGCAAGCCCGCCCGCGCACATATTTCGATACCGGCGCTGGACGCGGACTTCGACGCGGGCATGCGCCCAATGGGCATAAGCACGTACTATGTCAAGGACGGCAAGGCAGAACTGACCGACTTTGTAGAGCCGGACTGATTAAAAGGCATAAATTCGGGCTGAACGGACTGGAAACAAACAATGCCTGAACAGCCGCCTAAAAACGCAAATACAAACAGTCCCGGCGCTCGGCCTTAACAAAAGCGCCGGGCGGCATGTCCACTTTAAGGAGGAAACGAGTATGCGCCATGTAATAGTGATCTCAGAGGACGCAATGGTGTTCGAGGATACCGAAACGCTCAAACACCTGCCTAACTTTGGCAAAATATGGGACAAGGCCGCGCGCGTGAACCGCGTGCGCTCGATCTATCCTACGATAACCTACCCCTGCCACGTATCAATGATGACCGGCATGTACCCCGACAAGCACGGCGTGGTGAATAACGAACGCCCGATCATGTGCGAAAAGTCCTCGCCGTGGGAGTTCTTCGCCAGCGCGGTAAAGGTGCCCACGCTGTTTGATAAGGCGCATGAGGCAGGCATGAAGACCGCGTGCATATTCTGGCCGGTGTGCGCCCAAAGCCCATCCATCGACTACCTGCTGGCCGAATACTGGCCGCAGCACGGCGAGAGCGTGCGCCAGAGCTACATCGATGCGGGCGCGTCGCCCGATGTAATCAAGATCGTCGACCGCTACGCCAATCTGAACGTGCCGCGCCAGCATCCCGAGGCCGATAACTTCATAACCATGTGCGCCGCCGATATAATCCGCGAGTTTAAGCCGCAGCTGCTGATGCTGCATCCCGCCAACATCGACGCGTACCGCCACGGCACGGGCGTGTTCTCGGATAAGGTGACGCACGGCCTGCACGAGATCGACGTGTGGCTGGGCGACATAATGCGCGCCTGCCGCGATGCGGGCATATATGACGATACCGACTTCTTCATAGTCAGCGACCAT
Organism: uncultured Eubacteriales bacterium; assembly: GCA_900553645.1. Next base: position 744 of record USEE01000179.1, on the reverse strand, counting down.
GGCCAGCTCAACATAAGCCGCTCGGTATCGCCCAACGCGATGCTGGCAAAACACGGCCTGATCGACGTGGATGCGGACGGCAAGATAACCGACTGGCGCGCGTTCTGCAAGTCGGCGGCGCTGTCGTCGCAGGTGTACCTGAAAGACCCGAGCGATAAGCAGACGTATGACGCGACCTATGCGCTCCTGAGCGATATGTGCAAGGCGGGCATATACGGCATCAGCCGCGTGTACACCGCCGAGGAAGCCGAGCGGGAGGAGCATCTGAAGGGCGGCTTCTCGTTCGTGCTGGAAAGCGATGGTTTCTCATCGTTCAGCAACGATTGGAAGGGGCCGTATGTGCGCACGCTGGATAACAGCGACTATCGCTTCGGCCACGCGACGCACGGCCATCAGCCGGATAAAGGCCCGCAGCCCACGCTGATAGCGTTCGGCCCGGACATAAAGGAGGGCGCGGTGGTAGAGCGCGCGTCCATTGTGGATGAGCCGGTAACGGTTGCAAAGGTGCTGGGACTGGATCTGGGCGATACTGATGGTAAAGTCATTGAGGGAATATTGAAGTAATGTAAGTAAGGCAGAAAATCATCGCTCCGCGTTTTGGGCAGGGCGATGATTTTTTGTGAAGGGCTAACTTGTCAGGCTAACCTGAAAGGGAAGCTGGCGCCGTAGGCGACGAGGGGGGTGATGAACAATAGCGGCAAGGTAGCACAGCCGGCGCACCGTGTCAAGGACAAGCGGCTTCGC
>USEE01000178.1 GCA_900553645.1 uncultured Eubacteriales bacterium | reverse complement strand
GCCGGTCGCGGGCATAATGCTCGCGCGCGAGGTCGTGCTTTCAATTTTGGGCGATGCGCTCGCGGATGCCCGATAAACACGAACGTTATCACTAAAAAGCCGAAAAACGATTGTAATTTAACCTCAAATCAGCGATATAAGCTGGTTTCTCGTAAGTATATATGCTATAATGTTAGTGAAATGGGTTGTGGAACCCAAAGTAGACATTCATGTTGAGTAACCGCGCGGGCTGCGGAATTTCAAGGAGCGTGTGATATGAACGGTATTACGCGGATATACGTTGAAAAGAAGCCGGGATTTGATATAGAGGCGCAGAATCTCAAAAGCGACCTGCGCTTTACGTTGGGCCTTAACGACCTGACTGGCGTAAGAATATTTAAGCGCTACGATGTAAAGGGCATTGAAGGCGACGAGCTTGAGCGCGCAAGGCGCATAGTGTTCTCCGAACCCAACTGCGATACGGTAAGCGACACTCTGCCCGAACTGGCAAATGCGTTTGCGGTGGAATATCTGCCCGGTCAGTATGACCAGCGCGCCGACTCTGCGGCGCAGTGCGTGCAGCTGCTCACCCAAGGCGACCGGCCTCAGGTGCGCACCGCAACCGTATACGCGTTTGAAGGCGTAAACGGCGACGAGCTTAACCACATAAAGCACTACATAATCAACCCCGTCGAAAGCCGCGAGGCGTCCATGGCTGTGCCGGACACGCTGGACATGCCTGTGACCGCGCCCGAGGACGTAAAGCATGTCGAAGGCTTCATATCGATGCCGTTTAACGAGGTAGAGACGATGGTAAAGCAACTGGGCTTCGCCATGAGCGCCGAAGACCTTGCTTTCTGCCAGAAGTATTTCGCCGAAACCGAACATCGCGATCCCACGATGACCGAGCTGCGCGCGATCGACACCTACTGGTCGGATCACTGCCGCCACACGACCTTCCTGTCCGCGATCGACGGCGTGGAGATCGACACCGGCCTGCTGTCCACGCCTATTGCCGAGGCATACGGCGAATACATGCGCACCCGCACGTTCATCGACGACAAGCGCGACGTATCGCTGATGGATCTGGCCATAATAGGCATGAAGGCGCTTCGACGCGACGGCCGCCTGAACGACTTGGACGAATCCGAAGAGATAAACGCCTGCTCGGTAGTGGTCGAGGCCGACGTCGACGGCCACACCGAGCCGTGGCTGGTCATGTTCAAGAACGAGACGCATAACCATCCCACCGAGATCGAGCCTTTCGGCGGCGCGGCTACCTGCCTGGGCGGCGCTATCCGCGACCCGCTCAGCGGTCGTTCGTATGTATATCAGTGTATGCGCATAACAGGCGCGGGCGACCCGCGCACGCCGTTTGCCGACACGCTGGAGGGCAAGCTGCCCCAGCGCAAGATCTGCCTGACCGCGGCGGGCGGCTACTCCTCCTACGGCAACCAGATCGGCCTTGCCGCGGGCAAGGTTCAGGAGGTATACCATCCCGGCTATGTCGCCAAGCGCATGGAGCTGGGCGCGGTAATCGCCGCCGCCCCGCGCAAGAACGTGCGCCGCGAAGTGCCCCAGCCCGGCGACGCGGTTATACTTGTCGGCGGCCGCACCGGCCGCGACGGCTGCGGCGGCGCAACCGGTTCGTCCAAGGCGCATACTCACGATTCGCTGTCTACCTGCGGCGCTGAGGTGCAGAAGGGCAATCCGCCCACCGAGCGCGCGATGCAGCGCCTGTTCCGCAATCCCGAGTTCTCGCGCATGATAAAGCGCTGCAACGACTTCGGCGCGGGCGGCGTTAGCGTGGCGATAGGCGAGCTGTCCGACGGCCTTGACATAAACCTCGACGCGGTTCCGCGCAAGTATGAGGGTCTGGACGGCACTGAGCTGGCCATATCCGAATCTCAGGAGCGCATGGCGTGCGTGATCGAGCCCAAGGACGTGGAACGCTTCATAGAAATGGCGCGTGCCGAAAACCTTGAGGCTACTTTCGTAGCAACTGTAACCGATAAGAACCGCCTGTGCATGACGTGGCGCGGCCAGAAAGTTGTAGACCTCAGCCGCGACTTCCTCAACACTAATGGCGTAACCCAGCATGTGCGCGCGCATATAACCGCGCCCGACGCTGATAAGGCATTCTTTACCCGCGCGCCCCGCGCTGTGCGCAGCTGCCGCACACTGCCGGAAGCGTGGATACACAATCTTCAGGATTTGAACGTCTGCTCTCAGAAGGGCCTTGTGGAGCGCTTCGACTCCACGATAGGCGCGGAGACGCTGCTCGCGCCTTACGGCGGCAAGTACCGCCTTACCCCCAACGAAGCCATGGCGGCCAAGCTCCCCGTGATGGGTCACACCAACACCGCCACGCTTATGAGCCACGGCTACGATCCGTACCTGTCCACCTGGTCGCCCTTCCACGGCGCGCTGTACGCAGTGGTCGAGTCCGCGTCCAAGATCGCGGCGGCGGGCGGCGATGTGCGCACTATCCGACTGACTTTCCAGGAGTTCTTCGAGCGACTGAATAAAGACCCCGAAAAGTGGGGCCGTCCGTTGGCATCGCTGCTGGGCGCGCTGACCGCGCAGCTTAGACTGGGCATACCGTCCATCGGCGGCAAGGACTCCATGTCGGGTACGTTTGAGGACATAAGCGTACCGCCGACGCTGATCTCCATCGCCGTGAACGTGCTCGACGCGCGCACGGTAATCTCCGACGAGCTGAAAGGCCCGGGTCACAAGCTGTACGCGCTCATCGTGCCGCGCGATAAGTACATGATGCCGCGCTGGGACGAGCTCCTTGACATGTACGACGGCCTGCACCGTCTGGCGCTTGACGGCAAGATACTTTCCGCGCACACCGTGGGTCAGGGCGGTATCGCCGCCGCCGTATCGCTGATGGCGTTCGGCAACCGCTTGGGCGTGAAGCTCAACCCGGATTGGGAGACCTATCCGCTGTTCCTGCCCGAGTACGGCTCGATCATTATCGAGGTGGACGATACCTTCAACGCCGACGAATTGCCCGCGTGCGCGCATCCGCTGGGCGTTACCACTAAGGATAACTTTATTGAGGCATGTGGCGAGCGCGTGATGCTGGACGATGCGATAGCCGCATGGCAGGCTCCGCTGTCCGACGTGTTCCCGGAGAAGGACGGCCGCGCGCCCGTCAAGGTGGGCTATGAGAAGTACACCGAGCGTTCCGCGCACCGCCCGGCGGTCAAGATCGCCAAGCCGCGCGTACTGGTGCCGGTATTCCCGGGCACTAACTGCGAATACGATACTCAGCGCGCGTTCGAGCGCGCGGGCGCGAAGGTCGACGTTGCGCTGATACGCAACCTGAGCCAAGCCGACGTTGAGCAGAGCGTCGAGGAGCTGGTAAAGCTTATCAACTCCGCCAACATAATCGCCCTGCCCGGCGGCTTCTCGGGCGGCGACGAGCCGGACGGCAGCGCCAAGTTCATAGCGGCTACGCTGCGCAACCCCGCCATTGCCGACGCGATAATGGAGATGCTCAATAAGCGCGACGGCCTGATGCTGGGCATCTGCAACGGCTTCCAGGCGCTCATCAAGCTGGGCCTTGTGCCCTTCGGCGATATCGTGGAGACGGATGATACCTGCCCCACGCTGACATTCAACACCATCGGCCGCCACCAGAGTATGCTGGTGCGCACCCGTGTGGCGTCGAACCTTTCGCCCTGGCTGCAGTATACAAAGCCGGGCGATGTGCACACGGTGGCCGTCAGCCATGGCGAAGGCCGCTTCGTGGCCGGAACCGAAACGCTGGACCGCCTAGTGAAAAACGGGCAGATCGCCACCCAGTATGTAGACCTGTCCGGCAAGCCCACCATGGACGTGCGCCACAACCCCAACGGCAGCTACTATGCCGTGGAGGGCATCACCAGCCCGGACGGCCGCGTGCTGGGCAAGATGGGCCATTCCGAGCGCAGCGGCGACAACCTGTATAAGAACGTGGACGGCAACAAATACCAGAAGCTGTTTGAGGGCGGCGTGGATTACTTCAAACTGTAAGAGGAGAGCACAATGGCACACGATACCTATATTTCCCCGTTCCAGACGCGTTACGCGTCGAAAGAGATGCAGTACATCTTCTCGGAGGACAATAAATTCAAGACGTGGCGCAGGCTGTGGATCGCGCTGGCGAAGGCCGAGCAGAAGCAGGGCCTGCCCATCACCGACGCGCAGATCGCCGAGCTGGAGGCGCACAAGGACGACATCAATTACGATGTGGCCGCCGCCCGGGAAAAGGAGTGCCGCCACGACGTGATGAGCCACGTCTATGCCTACGGCGTGCAGTGCCCGGAGGCAAAGGGCATCATCCATCTGGGGGCCACCAGCTGCTATGTGGGCGACAATACCGATATCC
>USEE01000177.1 GCA_900553645.1 uncultured Eubacteriales bacterium | reverse complement strand
CCGAAATTGCGGATTAAGGAATTTTTGAGACACGCTCTAGCATATATACCATTCGCTTTTGGCTTGCGGTTGGCAAATGCAATCCGGCGTTTACATCATTGTCAGCCATGTTTATACTACTGGTTTACGCTTTAGTTAGTCTTGACTAATTTCAATATCACTGCGCATTGCGCTGATATATATTTTCATGAGAGGTGTTTTTTTATGAGACAGCTTCGCAAGCCCCTTTCCCTGCTGTGTGCGCTGGTGCTGATGCTGGTGTGCATGTGCGTACCTGCGCTGGCCGAGGAGGCCGCTTTTGCGGGTGGCAGCGGCACTGCCGAAGATCCCTGGCAGATTGCAACCGTTGAACAGCTGGCCTACCTTGCCTCCACCGTCAACGACGGCAGTCAAAGCGGCTATCCGGGCACTTACTTTGTACTGACCGCCGATCTGGATATGACAGACGTTGACTGGACTCCTATCGGCAACATGGCCGACATGGAGAACTACACCACGCTCTTTCTGGGCACTTTCGACGGACAGGGCCACACGATCAGCAACTTTACCTATGAAAACGACCAGTTCATCGTCGGCGCAGGCATATTCGGCATAAGCGTCGGCGAGATCAAGAACGTGAACATCAAGGACGCGGTCATACACTGCACCGACGGCGGCTCCATGGCCATCGGCTCGCTGGTTGGCTACAGCATGGGCAGCGTGACCGGCTGCACCGTCGTTAACGCGGATGTGCTGGGCAACAACTGCACCGGCGGCCTGATCGGCGGCAACGTCGGCCCGGTTACTGACTGCTCCGCGACCAACGTAAGCGTTACCGTCATCGGCGACAACGATTTTTCTAAAGGTCTGGTTCAGTGCGACATCGCCGAGTGCGGTGGTCTGCTGATTGGCGGCGGCTTTGGCGGCACCATCGCAAACTGCACCGCGCAGGGCACGGTCAAGGCCGAGGGCAACGAGCCGGTAGGCATGGGCGGCATTGGCGGCTGCCTGGAGATGATGGATTCCATTACCAACTGCACTGCGGACGTGACGATCACCAGCGTTAAGGGCGGCCATGCCATCGGCGGTCTGTGCGGCTATGCCGGTACGCATTCCAATGGACAGGTTGCGGCCGAGAGCGAAGGCGTTGTTACTTCCGTCTACCCCGGCATCATCGAGAACTGCACTGTGAACGTGAAGATTGACGCGCCCGAGGCCACCCATGTTGGTGGTCTGGTGGGCACCGGCCTGTACTACTACGGCGAGGAAACCGCCTTTGCGGTAAGCAATTGCACCGTGAACGGCGAGATCAGCGCTGTAACGCCCGGCGCGCTGGCCGGCCGTGCGGAGGGCTGCACTTATGAAAGCTGCACCCTGAACGTAACCATGAGCGGCAAGGCTCTGCCTGAAATCGGCACCACCGATCGCATGTACGAGAGCGCCGATCAATAATCGCCCACAATTTCAGCCATAAAGAAGCGATGCGTCTCAGCAATTGAGGTGCATCGCTTCTTATTAGTGCGCCCGGCACGGGCAACAACTATGTGGTGCCCGTGCCGGGCGCACTAAAATCCGGGCAGCGCCTATCAGCATTGCCCGGATTTTTTGCTGTTCAATTATTGTGCGTCGGTCGCGGCGGTATCGTCGGCGGCATCGGCCTCGGCGTCGTCAGTGGTCGCCTTGGTTATGTCCTTGCCGAAGTACTTTTCGGAGATGCGGCTCAGTTCGCCTTCCTCGTCCAGCTCGGCTATCGCCTGATTGATGGCCTCCAGCAGCGAGGCGCTCTTTTCATCCTTGCGAACCGGGATGGACACGCGCGACGCGTCATCGGTCAGCGCTACCACCTTAATGTTAGCGTCGGGATGCACCGCCATGTAGTCATAGAAAGACACCTCGGCGTTGAGCGTCGCGTCCGCACGGCCGGACAGCACCATCTGAATGGTCTGGTCGAGCGTGTCAACGCCCACGGCAGTCGCGCCATAGCTTTCGGCCAGCGTCATATAGGTGCTGGCAATGGAATTGGCGGTGTGCTTGCCTGCGAGATCCTCAAACGAGGTGATGTCATCGTTATCACCGCGCACGATCAGCGCGGTGCGGATGTAGCCGTAAGACGTGGTGAAATTGTACTTCTCGGCACGCTCGTCGGTTACTTCAACGCCGTTGGCGGCGATGTCATAGCGGCCCGCGTCCAGACCCGCGAATATGCCGTCCCACTCGGTCTCGGCAAAGGTGGCGGTCACGCCCAGCTTGTCGGCGATTGCCTTGGCAACCTCAACGTCGAAGCCCACCAGATTGCCCTGCTCGTCATGGTACGTCCACGGCGCCCACGCGCCCTCGGTCGCGACGACAATCTCGCCCTTGGCCTTGATCGCGGCAAGCTGATCCTCGCCGTCGGCCAGTGCCGGGCATACGGCCAGAATCAGTGCCAGCAGAGCAACTACTACTACCTTGAATTTACGCATATCAATTTCCCCCTTCTTTTCCTTATGCGCATTTTGGTTTAATTATCGCCATCGAGCATACGCAGGAACGCACGTGTACGCGCCTCGCGCGGATGCTCGAAAAACGCATGGGACTCGCCTTCCTCGACTATAACGCCGTTTTCCATGAAAGCAACTTTATTTGATACATTGCGGGCAAAGCCCATCTCGTGCGTCACGACCAGCATTGTCATGCCGTCCTGTGCCAGATCGCGCATTACCGAAAGCACCTCGCCGGTCAGTTCCGGGTCGAGCGCCGAGGTCGGCTCGTCGAAGTAAATTATCTCCGGGTCAGTCGCGAGGGCTCGCGCTATTGCAACGCGCTGCTGCTGGCCGCCCGACAGTTCGGAGGGATATGCGTCCGCGCGATCGTTAAGGCCTACCTTGCTCAGCATCTTCATGCCGATTTCGTGCGCCTGTGCTTTAGGCATTTTGCGGGCTATTACAAGACCCTCCATTATATTGCCTATCGCCGTCTTATTGAAGAACAGGTTGTAGTTCTGGAACACAAACGCGGTCTTGCGGCGCAGACGCGCTATGTCGCGGTGGGATATGGTATTGAGGCCAAACTGCTCGCCGTCGAACGTAAGCGTGCCGCCGTCGGCGTGCTCAAGGAAGTTAAGACAGCGCAGCATAGTGGTCTTGCCCGATCCGCTGGGGCCGAGTATCGCAACCACGTCGCCCTTATGCACGTCCATGCTTACGTCCTTCAGTACCACCTGGTCGCCGAATGCCTTGCGCATGGACTGAATCTTCAAAAGCAGCTCGTTACTTGCGCTTGCCATATGTGGCCAGCCTCCTTTCGCCCGCGCGCTGAATGAACGTCAGCACAGTCGAGAACAGCAGGTATATCAGCGCGACCTCGCAATACAACGGCAGCATCTCATACGTACGCGCCGCGATGCGCTGAGTCACCATGAACATCTCCATGACGGTTATGTTTGAGGCCAGCGACGTGTCCTTGACCATGGATATTAGCGAGTTGGACAGCGGCGGGAACGCCGTGCGCAGCGCCTGCGGCAGTATTATGCGGCGGATGATCTGCAGGTAGCTCATGCCCACGCAGTAGCCCGCCTCCATCTGACCGGCTGGCACTGACTCCAGTGCGGCGCGCATTGTTTCGGCGCAGTACGCGCCCTCGTTAATCGCAAACACGATAACCGCCGCCGGAAACGGATCCAGCATTATGCCCACGTCCGGCAGACCATAGAACACCACGAACAGCTGAACCAGCAAAGGCGTGCCGCGGATCACCCATATGTAAAAGCGCGCGATCTGTTTAAGCACGCGGATATTGGCAAACTGAACCAGCGCAGTAATTATCGCGATGACCATGCCCAGCGAAAACGAAATTACGGTAAGCGGTATGGTCATCATTAGGCCGGGCAGAAGTATCTGGCCGAACGAGTCGATTAGCAGTTGAATCACGCGGTTATTCATCGTTGTTTCTGAATTTCCTTCCTTTGAATGTGCGGCACATATTCCAGGTCACACATTGATATATTTCGATATGGCATTCAGACCATACCGCGCGCCCGACATATTATGTCGGACGCGCGGAGTATATATTAGTGTCAATCAGACATTACCTGAGCGCCAGACCGTCGTGAAACGCCTTGCCCACGGTTTCGCCCAGCACAACATAAGTGTTATTGAACGGATCGAAGGTTATCGGGCGCGCGGAGGCTATGTCCACCTTGCCCTCGGCGTTAAGTACGCGCTCATCCACGCTGACATTGACTATATCGCCCACCATCAGGCAGGTTTCGGGATTATAGCTCTTAAATGCGCATTCGACCGCGACGGCCAGTTCGTCGATCAACGGCGCGTCCACAAATTCGGACCTGGTGGCATGGAAGCCCGCCTTAGCGAACTTATCCGGTTCATTGTTGCCCGATACCACACCCACAT
>USEE01000176.1 GCA_900553645.1 uncultured Eubacteriales bacterium | reverse complement strand
GTAAAATTCCCACGGCGGGTCGAATATTCACTTTTCATACAGTCCATCCCTTCGGCACGGGCGCGTGCTCTGCGTCGGATACGCGGGCGCGCCCGATTTATATTTGCCGCGATAAAGATTACGCGGCGCAGTGTTTTCAGTGTACGGCTGAACATGGTCTTAGTCAAGTTTTTTTCCGGTTACATTGTGTAAACCGCTGAAAAAGCCAGCGCCGCCGCATCCCATGCTCTGCTTAGGGTATGCGGCGGCGCTAAAAAATCAGCTCAGGTATTCCAGCGTTATATCTATATCAACGAAGTTTTCTTCCAGCGGCCTGTCCTCATACGAGAAGCGGTACACGGTAAACGTGACCGTATCGCCCGCCGTGTAGCCCTGCATGACGTTGGCAAGATCGCGGCCGCTCTTTACGCGCTCGCCCGCGACGGAGTAAATCACGTCGCCCACGCGCATACCCGCGTTTTCGGCAGGCGTGTCCGCGCCCACCTCGCCTACTAAAAGACCCGCAGGCAGGTAGTTTTTAAGCGGTTCGTCGGGGCCGTCCTGAACGGTGTAGTATATGCCTATGCTGGGCTTGCGCACCTTGCCGTACTCGATAAGCTCGGCGGCAACATCGCGCATGGTGTTTACGGGTATCGCGAAGTTAAGCCCCTCGTAAAGCAGCACGCCCAGCGCGGGTATGCCCACCAGCTCGCCCCTGCTGTTAAGCAGCGCGCCGCCCGATATGCCGGGGCTCATGGCCGCGTCGGTCTGGATTATCTGCATGGGGCGCGCGAACTCCTCTATGTCGCGCTCCAGCGCGCTGACTACGCCAACCGATACCGAGCCGTAATAGCCGCCCGGATTGCCTATCGCGATAAGCAAATCGCCCACGCGCAGCTTTTCCGAATCGCCCAGCGCGATTGCGGGCTGGTTAAGTCCCTCGACGTACAGCACGGCCAAATCGGAATCGGTATCCGTGCCCACGATTTCGGCCTCCAGCTCACTGTCGTCGACCAGGAGCACCTTCACCTTGTCCGCGCCCTGAACCACATGGGCGTTGGTGATTATGTGGCCATCGTCGTCGATTACCACACCTGAGCCATAAGCATACTCCTCGTCGTTGGTCTTGCGCGAATCGAAGTCGAACGTGGATACCATGTTGATTACGCCCACCACGCTGGGCAGGCAGCGCTCCGCGATGTCGGGCACGGGGTTGTTGGTGAACAGCAGCGAATAGCCCGTGTCTTCCTGTGCGTCTGAGGTCTGCACCTCGGTTTCGGACTTATCCTCGCTCACTCCGCCCTTTGTCGCGGGCTTGCTTACATCGGCCAGCGCCGTGCCGCTCAGCATCAGCGCCGCCAGCAGGGTGCATACGGCGCGCTTTGCGAATATACCTGTCATATGTATCCCGTCCCTTCTGTCGCATTGACTTACTATGCTTTATCCTGATTATCGGCCGGCGGCAGCTCGCGTGCGGACTGCTTTGCGCCATCGGCCTGCGCCTGCGCCTTTTCGGCCTGTTTCTTTTCTAATTCAGGCGTGTATTTGGCCAGCGTGAACATGAACGACGTGCCGCGGCCGGGCGTGGACGTGCACTTGATCTCCTGACCGTGCTGCTCCAGTATCTTCTTTACTATGGAAAGTCCCAGTCCCGTGCCCTTGCCCGAGTGCGCCTTGTCGGCCTTATAGAACCTGTCGAATATATACGGCAGATCCTCCGACGCGATGCCGGGGCCGTCGTCCTTTATCGTGATTATGGCGTGATCCTCGTCCATCAGCGTCCATAGGGTAAGGCTGCCGCCATCCTGAAGGAACTTGACCGCGTTGTCGATCAGGTTCACTACCACCTGACTTATCCTGTCGGGGTCGGCCCAGACCAAGCACTGCTCCTGCCTGAACGATATATCGACATTGATGTGCTTTTCCTCGATGCGGCCCTCGTACTGGAACATTATGCGCGCGATAAGTTCGTTCACGTCGAACTTCTGGCAGTTGAGCGGGAACTTGCCCGACTCTATGCGCGACAGGTCGAGCAATTCGCTTATCAGCTTATTGAGCCGCTTGGTTTCGGACAGCACCACGTTCAAGTATTGCGGATAGTCCTCCTCCGGTATGGTGCCGTCCAACATGCCCTGAACATAGCCCTGCATACTGGTCATGGGCGAGCGCAGTTCGTGCGACACGTTGGCGACAAAGCCGCGCCGGAGCATCTCAAGCTTGCTTAAATCCTCGGCCATCGAGTTAAATGCGTCGGCCAGCTCGCCCAGCTCGTCATGCCTGTTTATATCCACGCGGCTGTCCAGTTCGCCCTTGGCAAACCGGCCCACCGCCTTGGATATAGTGGTTATCGGGCGCGTGATCGAGCGCGACATAAGGTACGACAGCGCCACGCCCAGTATCAGCGCCGCTATCGCCGCGACCGCCACCTGACGGCCCATCGCACCGAAGCTTACATCCAGATTGCTCACGTCGGTATGCAGGAGCACCGCGCCGCCCACGTCGCCATAGCGATCGATCCACGGCACGCCGACGGTGACTATCTGGCCGCCCAGCTCGGAAAACAGGCCCTGAACCTGTATCTCCTCGCCCGACAGCACGCGCTGAAGCTGTGCCAGCACGTTTTCGTCCTTCAGGCGTTTGGCCAAAGAATCGGTGTCGTCGGACAGGCTGAGCACAAACCCGTTGCGATCGACCAGCCAGATCGTCGCGTCGTTGTCCTCGCTGATCGAACGTATCTTTTCGCGTATTACCTTGTCCCAGTTGGTCGTGACCGACCACATATACGTGCCGTCGCGCTGGCTCATCATCGCGGCCACGTCGCGCGCCTGTTCGCGCAAAAGCTCCTGCTTCTGCGCCACGCCGTTTGCGCGCAGGAAGCCCACCAGCGTAAACGAAAGCACCAGCAGCGTGACCAGCACCGTGACCAGTATCGAGCTAAGCACTCGCAAAAACAGCGGATAGCGCATCATTTCACCTCGAACTTATATCCGACGCTCCACACGGTCTTTATGCTCCAGCCCAGTTCTTCACAGCCGGTCAGCTTTTCGCGCAGGCGCTTTATGTGTACGTCCACGGTGCGGCTGTCGCCGAAGAACTCATAGCCCCACACCTGTTCAAGCAGCTGTTCGCGCGTAAAGACCTGGTTTTTATGGCTGCACAGGAAGTACAGCAGCTCCAGCTCCTTGGGCGGGACTTCCAATTGCTGGCCGCGGTAGGTAACTTCGTACTGCGTCAGGTTCACTGTCAGTCCGGGGAAAACCAGTTCCTTCGCGGGCGCGGCCTCGGCGGGCTGGAAGCGGCGGCACACGGCCTTTATGCGCGCGGTCACTTCCTTGGGGTCGAAGGGCTTGACTATGTAGTCGTCAGCGCCCAGCTCAAGACCCAGCACCTTGTCAAAGGTTTCGTCCTTTGCCGTCAGCATGATTATCGGTATGTTGGATACCTTACGCACCTCGCGCAATACCTGCCAGCCGTCCATGCCGGGCAGCATTACGTCCAGCAGCATTATGCTGGGCGGGTTTTGCTTGAACATAGTCACGGCGGTATCGCCGCGCTCGGCCATTTCGACCTGATAGCCCTCCTTGGTCAGATACAGATTAAGCAGCTGGCGTATATTGGGATCGTCATCCACAAGCAGTATCTTCAAAGCAGCCATACGGCACCTCCACAGTCGGCGCTTTAGCGCGCGCTGGATTTCATTAATATATCCTTATTATACCACCGCCCGCGCTACACAGCAAAAGCTTTGTGTGGCGCGGGCGAAAATATTTGCGCAGTTTATCAGTTTTCCTTGCGTACAAAGTCCAGATAGCGGCCGTCCATGTCCTCAACCACGAATCCGTAATTGCCGCCATTGCTGTTTTCGAGCGGCTTAGGTATGCGCGCGCCCTTGGCCATAAATTCGCGCTGGAGCGCCTCAACCGCGTCGGTCGCGAAGAAGCCGTCACAGCCGCTGCCGTACAGGTCGCGGTTGGTGCGCACGGGCGCGCCGTTGGAGTCGGTCAGGATTATCTCGATGCCCTCGCGGTAGAGGCATATGTGCGGCTCGCTGTCATTCAAGTACCGCTCTGCGCGGAAGCCTAAACAACGCGAGTACCACTCGGCGGTCTTGTCCATATCGGGCGTGGGAAACACGCAGCTCGATTCGGCGCAGCCGTGTATGGTGTGCACGTCGCCGCCATGTCCGCCGTGCTCCGGCTCGGACATGTGCTTCAGGCGTTCGTCGCGCTCTTCCTCGACGCGTATTTCGTGATGTATCAGCAGGTTCAGCACGCCGCGCAGCAATATTATCGCGCCGACAATTGCGATCTCGCTCCAGTCGCGCACCTGCACCGTGCGCAGTATCTCGCCGCCCAGCTTAAATTCCAGCGCCAGCGCCATGCTCTCGGCCAGTTTAAGCC
>USEE01000175.1 GCA_900553645.1 uncultured Eubacteriales bacterium | reverse complement strand
ATGATGCACCGCCGCGGCGATATATCGTATGCCGAGATAAACGGCGCGCAGGTCGCGTATCTGCCGTATGAGGCCGAGGGACTGGGCATGTACGTAATATTGCCGGGCGAGGGCGGCGCGGCGGCGCTGCTTGGGGACATGGCGCGGCGCATGGCCGAAGGCGGCGTGCCGGATGAAATGAGCCTGCTTGAGACGCGGGACGTTTCGCTGGCGCTGCCGCGCGTGAAGGCGGACTTTGGAAGCAGCCTGCGCGAGGCGCTTCTGGCCGCAGGCCTGACCGGCGCGCTCAATACCGGCGCGGATTTTGGCGGCATGACTGACGATTTCGATCTGTTCATAGGCGACGTGATACAGAAGTGCGCGCTGGAGGTGGGCGAGGACGGCACGCGCGCGGCGGCTGTGACGGCGGTAAAGATGGAGGCGGGATGCGCGCGCGAGGAGGCGCTGCCCGTGCTCATGACAGTGGACAGGCCGTACATAATGCTGATCACGCTAAGCGGCGAAGGCGGCGCGCCGGATGTGCGTCAGATACTCTTCGCCGCAGTCGTAAACGACGCTGTGTAACATAGTATACTGCCCGGCAGAGCTGGTTCCGCCGGGCAGTATACTATTATTGAAAAGCCGCGCCCGCTCACAGGCCCTCATCATGCGGCAGCGTCAGCATGAATTCCCGCGCCGTTGCGGTAAGCTCGGCGTCGCTGCGGTATACCGCTGCGATGTCGGACGATATGCCCGCGTCGCCTATTGCGCGCGCCTCAATCGCGCCGAAGTCCGCGCCGCCCAGCGTGGACGCGGGCACGAGCGCCACGCCCAGACCCGCCGCTGCCAGCGCCATTGTGGTTAGCGCGCTGTCGCTTACGCACATTACGCGCGGCGCAACGCCCATGCGCTCGAACCGCTCGCGCAGTATTGTCTCCCAGCGCCGGTATATCAAAAGCGGCGTGCGGGTCGCGTCGCTCAGCGAGATCGCCGCGCGCCCGGGCATATCCTTAAAGTAGCGCGCTTCGCCTGCCGCTACCATATTTTCGCGGCGTATGGGCGACATATTCATATCGGGCGCGGCAAACGGCGTGCGTACTATCGCGACGTCTATTGCGCGCTCGCGCAAAAGGTTGAGCAGCTGATATGTGTTGGCCTCGTGAAGGTCGTACCTTACGCCCGGATGCGACTGCGCAAACGCCCGCATCCAGCCTATAAACTCGGCGCCGCATACCGACGATATCACGCCTATATGCAGTACGCCCGAAACGCCCGCGCCTAAATCGGCCATCTCGGTGCGCGTGTCCGCGCACAGCGTTACTATGGCCCGGGCGCGCGCGTAAAACGTGCGCCCGGCCTCGGTCAGCCTCAGCCGTCGCCCTGCGTGCTCGAACAGCGCGCAGCCCAGCTCGCTTTCCAGCGCGTGCATCTGCGCAGTCAGCGGCGGCTGTGACATGTTGAGCCGCCGCGCCGCGCCCGAAACCGTGCCCTCTTCCACTATCGCGATGAAGTAATTGAGCTGCCTTAGCTCCATTGTGCATCACCCGCCCTGATTGATAAACTGAATTATACCATACATTCGGCCCGACAGCCAGTTTAATATAAAATATGGAGGTGTTGGCCGGGCCGACGTCGAATATATGCGTTTAAAAACATACTTGATCGGGCATAAATGGAATTAACGCATATAAAAAAGGAAGGCGAAAACTATGTGCACTGCCGCGACCTATAAGGACGAAAATGGATTTTACTTTGGCAGAACGCTGGACTATGAATTTGCATACGGCGAGGAGATAGTGGTAGTACCGCGCAATTACGCGTTTGACCTGCGCCATATGCCGGGGCTGAACGGCCATTATGCGCTAATAGGCATGGCGCATGTGGCGGGCGGCTACCCGCTGTTTTACGATGCGGTAAACGAGCACGGTCTGGGCATGGCGGGGCTTAACTTTGTGGGCAATGCGTATTATCCCGAGCCCGCGCCCGGCACAAACAATATCGCGCAGTTCGAGCTGATACCTTATGTGCTGGGCAAGTGCAGGAATGTGCGTGAGGCGCGCGCGCTTATTGAAACGCTGCGCGTGGTCAATACGCCGTTTAGCGATAAACTGCCTACGTCGTCGCTGCATTGGATAATAGCCGATGATGACGAGTGCATAGTGCTGGAATGCGTGCGCGACGGCATGAAGGTGTACGATAATCCCACAGGCGTGATGACCAATAACCCGCCGTTTGACAAGCAGCTTTTCAACCTTAACAATTACATGGCGCTTTCAAATAAGCAGCCCGCAAACACATTCTCCGCCGAAATACCGCTTGCCACATATAGCCGCGGCATGGGCGCGCTGGGACTGCCGGGCGATCTGAGCAGCATGTCGCGCTTCGTTCGCGCGGCATTCGTTCGCGCCAATTCCATAGCTGGCAAGGGCGAGCTTGCGGGCGTGAGCCAGTTCTTCCACATACTGAACTCGGTTGACCAGCAGCGCGGCTGCTGCGAGGTGAGCGAGGGCAAATACGAAATCACGATATATACGTCGTGCTGCGACGTGCACAGGGGAATCTACTACTACACTACATACGAAAACCATCAGATAACGGGCGTGGATATGAATAAGGAGAATCTGGACGGCGCGGAGATCGCGCGCTATCCGCTGACTCAGGGCGAACATATACTCATGCAGAACTGACAAGGCATACCTCGCAGGGCCGCGGCATTGCCCGCGGCCTTTGCCATGCAATCAAGTATATCTAAAACATTATGTTATCGCACGAAATATATATTTTTCGTATGGCACAAACTATGGTATACTATTACCCGTGCAATAAAAGAACTGGGGGACGGAACTTTGAAAGGCATGATGAAATACCTCAAGGGGTACGGCAAGGAAAGCGTGATAGCACCGCTGTTTAAGATGCTGGAAGCGCTGTTCGACCTGTTTGTACCGCTGGTAATGGCCGACATAATCAATACCGGCATAGCCAGCGGCGACTCTGCCTATATCTGGCAGCGCTGCGGCCTGCTGGTGCTGCTGGGCATAATCGGACTTACGTGCAGCATCACGGCGCAGTACTTTGCGTCCAAAGCGGCCGTGGGCTACGCGACCAGCCTGCGCCACGCGCTTATGGATCACATACAGCGCCTGGGCTTTTCCGAGATCGACCGGCTGGGCGGCAGCACGCTGATAACCCGCATGACCAGCGACATCAATCAGGTGCAGAGCGGACTTAACCTGTTTTTGCGCCTGTTCATGCGCAGCCCGTTCGTGGTAATCGGCGGCATGATAATGGCGTTTGTGGTAAACGCCCAGGCCGCGATGATATTCGTTATCGCGATACCCGTGCTGGCCGTGGTCGTGTTCGGCATAATGCTGCTGACTATGCCCATGTACAAGCGCGTGCAGTCCAATCTGGACAGCGTGACCGGCCTTACCCGCGAAAACCTGTCGGGCGTGCGCGTGGTGCGCGCGTTTAATATGGAAAATGCGGAAGTGTCGCGCTTTAAGCTGGCCGACGGCATACTGCGTCAGATGCAGCTGCGCGTGGGCCGCATATCGGCGCTGATGAACCCGCTGACGTACGCCATAGTCAATATCGCGATAATCGCGATACTGAATACCGGCGCGGTGCAGATAAACGCGGGCACCATGCAAAGCGGCGACGTTATCGCGCTGGTAAGCTACATGACGCAGATACTGGTCGAGCTGGTCAAGCTCGCCAACCTGATTATACAGGTGACTAAGGCAATGGCGTGCGCGGGCCGCGTTAACGCAGTGCTGAATACCGAGCCGGAAATGAAGTTCCCGGCCAGCCCCGCACAGCCCGTTGCGGGCGCGGATGCGGTCAGCTTTAATCATGTCTCGCTTCGCTATGCACAGGCGGGCGCGGATAGCCTGAGCGACATATCATTCAGCGCGCGCCCCGGCCAGACCATCGGCGTAATCGGCGGCACCGGCAGCGGTAAGAGCAGCCTTGTAAGCCTGATACCGCGCTTTTACGACGCGACGGGCGGCAACGTCGAGCTGTTCGGCCACCCGGTGAGCGACTATGCGCGCGAACAGGTGCGCGGCGACATAGGCATAGTAATGCAGCGCGCGCAGCTGTTCAGCGGCACAATCCGCTCCAACCTGCTCTGGGGCAACCCGAACGCTACCGACGACGAGCTGTGGCAGGCGCTTGAAACCGCGCAGGCGGCCGAGTTCGTGCGCGGCAAGGAGGACGGTCTGGACGAAAAGGTAGATCAGGGCGGCCGCAACCTGTCCGGCGGCCAGCGTCAGCGCCTGACCATCGCGCGCGCACTGGTAAAGAAGCCGCGCATACTGATACTGGACGACAGCGCCAGCGCGCTGGACTACGCGACCGACGCGGCGCTGCGCAAGGCGCTCAAGGCCCTGCCGGGCGATATGACCGTGTTCATAG
>USEE01000174.1 GCA_900553645.1 uncultured Eubacteriales bacterium | reverse complement strand
ATCGTGAAGGACGGCGAAATCATAGGTCAGGGGCACAACATGGTATTAGCCAACAACGATTCCACCTGCCACGGCGAGATTTCCGCGATACGAAATGCGGAGGCGGCCATCGGCAGTTACGATCTTACGGGCGCGGAGCTGTACACGACCGGCGAGCCGTGCCCGATGTGCCTGGCGGCGTGCATGTGGGCCAACATCGATGTGGTTTACTATGGCTGTACAATCGAGGACAATGAGGTGATCGGCTTCCGCGACAAGAAGTTCGACGACATGTTCGGCGGGCGCGAAGCGTTTAAGGACTACCTCATTGAGATGGACAGGCATGCGTGCCTGAGCCTGTTCGACGAATATAACGACATGGATGCAACGATCTATTGAGTGCTTACTTGCCAAACAAACCCTGCGTCTGCCTTAACGGTGGACGCAGGGTTTTTGTTTTTAGCTGAGGGCTTGCGCTGATTTACAGACTTTGTATGTTATGAACATAATCGGCAGCAGACACACATTGCTTCTGCCTGAGGCATGCACTTATGACTTAGCGGCAGTGGTGCCCTCCTCGCCCAACTCGCCGCGCAGTATGCGCCTTTTCCAGCCGATGCACATTGCAAGCGCAATCGCGAACGCCAGCACGTCGGTCACAACCCCGGTATACATAAGCCCGTTCAGCCCCGCCGCGCCGTTCATTATGTACATGCACGGTACGTACAGCGCGCCCTGCCTGAGCACAGACAGCGCAATCGCATACGACGCCTTGCCCGTGGCCTGCAAAAATGCGGTGCACGCCTGATACGCGCCCGCAAGCGGACACGCCGTCAGCGATATTGCAAGCATCGCCCTGCCCAGTTCAATTACTGCCGCGTCCGAAGTGAACGCCGCCATAAATCCGTCGCGCGCCACATAGCACGCCCCACTCAGCAGCGCACTAACCGCGAACGCAAGCGCCGCCGTCTTGCGCGATATTTCAAGCGCGCGCTTTGCATCGCCACGGCCGAAGTTGAACGAAATCGCGGGCTGTATGCCCATGCATATGCCTATTGCAATCATCACAGCCAGCATACCCGCCTTGCCCGAAACGCCCATCGCCGCAACCGCCTTGTCGCCGTAGTGTGAGAGCAGACCGTTGCTGAGCGCATTTGAACAGCTGCTCAAAAGCGTGCTGACCGCCAGCGGCAGGCCCAGCGCGATTACGCTAAGACATCGCCGCCACTCGCCCCGCAGTGCGCGCGGCGAGAACGCGAAGCCGGGCATCTTCCTCACAATATACATGATCAAAAGCGCACAGCCCGCCGCGTTGCCGATAACCGTAGCCAGCGCCGCGCCCTCCACGCCCATGCCGAATACCTCGATCAGCAGCGGGTCGAGCGCAACGTTGATGACTGTGCCTAAACCGTTACCTAACATTGCCTCGCGCGTGGAGCCGCCCGCGCGCACGACATTGCTGAGCACGCCCGCCATAAGCACGCACGGCGTGCCCAGCGAAAGCACGCGCACATATCGCACCGCATATTCGGCAGTGGCCGCGCCCGCGCCCAGCAAAGTGCAAACCTCGGGCGCAAACAGAGCGCCAACTACCGCCAGTGCAGCGCTAACAGTCAAAGCGCCCCAGAAGCAGAACGACGTAACTGCATTCAGCGCGCGATCATCCCCGCCGCCCAGCGCCAGCGCCGCCGCAGTACAGCCGCCCGAACCCAACAGCGTGCCCAAGCCCTGTATCGCGCCAAATACCGGCCCGGTAAGCGCCAGCGCCGCAACCTGTGCGGTGTCGCCCGCGCGCCCGATGAAGTATACATCGGCCATGTTGTATATCACCATGACCAGCATAACGGTTATCGCCGGTAAGCTCATGCTCAGAAACAGCCGCCATACCGGCCCGCGCGCCATGCGTTCCTGTGCGTTCATGTATATTCCCCCTTAGCGCCGCGATTAACACGACTATTGATGTATTATTCAATTAAGAGTATAATGCAGGCAGCATTTGCGTTCAATCCGCAATATATGTCCATTTGTCCAGTTAATGAGGTGATAAGTATGAATAAGTCGAATAACCAGCGCTATCGCGATACCGAAGAAAATATAAGACAGGCCGTGATGGAGCTAATTAAGCGCGGTGAGGAGCTGTCCGTGCGCGCGATATGTCAGCGCGCGGGCGTAAACCGCTCCACATTCTATTTGCATTTTTCCGATGTGTACGATATGATGGACAAGTTCGAGGCCGCGATGTCGAAGGAAATGGTGGCCGTATTCATGTGCGAAGGCGCGCATGGCTTTGCAGACAGGATTGAAAACGTATTTGAATACATCGCCCAAAACGCCGATATATACCGCGCGTGGCTGCGCGCGCCGCGGCGCGGACTGCCGTTTCCATTTATACTGCCCGACGAATGCGTTCGCGGGCTTATCAACTTTCGGCGCGGTATGGGTTTGGAGTCCGACACGGAGTTTAACTATCAGCAGAGCTTCTTTATGGGCGGCGTCGCTGAGGCAGCGCGCGTATGGCTTGAGTGCGGCTGCCGGGAATCGCCGCACGAGCTGACGCGCATACTGCTGGGGACGTTTGCGCACGGCAATGGCGACATGTTCATATGGTAAGCCGTCGTCATGCTCGCTCATGTTTCCTGCCGGGGCTTATTTCCTTAAAAAATCCGCGCCCGGGTAGCCCGGACGCGGATATATTTCTAATTAAGTTGACCGGCTAAATCAAAGCCCAACTTCGTTGCACATGCGGCGCAGATTGTCCAGACCCACGCGGCAGCCGGTGATGCAGTCTTCCATGCCTTCAAACTCAAGGGAGATCCAGCCGTCGTAGTTGGCGCGCTTGAGCAGACGCAGGCACTGCTTTACGGGCACTACGCCCTGGCCGATGATAGCGCCGCGCAGGTAGTTGCCCGCACGGGTGCCGAAGAAGCCCTCGCCGGGGTTCTCGCCGTCGCCCGACTTGAACAGGAAGTCCTTGGCGTGTACGTGGGCGGCGTAGGGCAGCGCGTTGCCCAGCGCTATGGCGCTGTTCTCGTCGGCGCACATGAAGTTGCCCATGTCGGTCAGCAGGGAGAAGTTCTCGTGGTTAACGGCATGGTACAGCGCGGTCACGCGCGCGCTGTCCTGAACCATCAGGCCGTGGTTCTCAACCATCGTGCGGACGCCCTTGGTCTGGGCATACTCGGTCACGCGGCGGCAGCCCTCGGCGATGATGGGCAGAATGTCGTCAAAGGTCATGCCCTTGGGGAAGGAATAGGTGGTGTCGTGACGCATCAGCTTTACGCCCAGAGCCGCGGCAATATCCACTTCCTCATGCAGACGCGCAACTTCCTTCTCGAAATCGCGGTTTACAAAGTCCGCGCCGGTCAGGTAGCATACAACCGGCAGGTCGAGATCGCGGGAACGCTCCACAATCTTGGGCACATTTGCCTCGATGCTGGCCTTGTCATAGGAAAACTCAACGCCCTCAAAGCCCAGTTCCTTGGCCTTGTCCATCAGGGTCAGCTGATCCAGTTTGCCCTCGGTGGTATACTTATGGAAGCTATACGAAGAGACACATATCTTCATCAGTTTATCCTCCGCTAAAATATTTGGTGAACGTGGTCTTACTTACATATTATATACCAACGCGGCAAAACAGGCAAGACAATAAAATGAATATTACGCCGCGGCGAGATTACGGCGGCCGCCCGCCGCGCTTGTACATGCGCACGTCGCGTGATATAATCATAAAAAACAGTCGGAGGCATATATGGATATAACTTACAGCAGTGAGCACTGCCCTAACGATTCGGAACTGAAAGAGCTGTTTTCTACCGTCGAATGGCAGGTCAGCCGGCACATCGACCGGCTGTCGGCGGCGATGTACAAATACGACAATCTGATTACCGCATGGGATGGCGCGCGGCTGGTGGGGCTGGTGTGCTCGCTCGACGACGGCGCAGTCACCGCGTACATCAATTACCTTATAGTACACCCCGATTATCAGCGCATGGGCATAGGCAAGGAGCTTATGCGGCGGATACTGAACGAATACCGGGACTTTATGCGCGTGGAGCTTATAGCCGACGCAGGCGCTGCGAAATTTTACGACAAGCTGGACTTTGGCGCGATAAACGCCGTGCCGATGTGCTTTTTGCCGGATGCGTAAGCGCGCGCCAAACGCCTGCTCGAAACACGGGCAGGCGCGCCTTGCGTCACTGCATCGCGTTCAATAGCCTCACTACCCATTCAAACGTATTATATAGCAGCACTATCCCCTGGCCGCCGTCGAAAAATCCGAAAAACTTCTTATCTTTTATGCCCGCCTTATTTATTATTTCATTTATGTAGTCTATAATCCCGTCGTCGAGCCAGTTCGCCTGTATATTCGCCTGATACGTATAGCTTTTGCCGCGCCACACAAAGTTCACGCGCTCTTT
>USEE01000173.1 GCA_900553645.1 uncultured Eubacteriales bacterium | reverse complement strand
CATGAAGTTCATGATGAACGGCGCGCTCACGCTGGGCACCATGGACGGCGCGAACGTCGAGATATTCAACGAGGTCGGCGCGGACAACATCTATATCTTCGGTATGCGCAAGGACGAGGTGGAGAACATCTACCGCAACCCGCAGTCGTACAGCGCCAGCAAGATATTCGAGACCAACCACGAGGTGCGCCGCGCGATGGAACAGCTGATCGATGGCACGCTGTGCCCCGAAAATGCGCATCTGTTCCAGGACATCTATCATTCGATACTGTTCGGCGGCTACGGTTCCATGGCCGACGAGTACCTGGTGCTGGGCGATTTGGGCAGCTATATGCAGACGCATGAGCGCCTTGTGGCTGACTACGAGAAGCCCTCGTGGTGGCATAAGGCCGCGGTCAATACCGCCGCGTCGGGCATATTCTCGTCCGACCGCACCATCCGCGAATACAACGAAAGGATCTGGCACCTGAAGCCGCTTGATCTATGAGCACACAGATAAAGCACGATTCCCGCAGCACGCTGTACCGACTTCCCGGCGGAGCCATGCCCGCCGGGAGCGGCGTGCGCATCCGGCTGTGGGCGTCGCGCGCGTTTAAGCAGGTATTCCTGCGCGTGTGGACGGATTGCGAACAAAAGATACCTATGCGCGCGCTGGGCGCGTATGACGGTGGCATAATGTACGAGGCCGAGCTGCTCTTACCGGGCACGCCCGGCCTTTGCTGGTATTATTTTGTCCTTAGCGACGGCACGCGCGACTATATGTATGGCAATGCGTACGACCATCTGGGCGGGCTGGGCCGGCTTTACGATACCCAGCCGCCTTCTTATCAGATAACCGTGTACGACCCGGCGTTCATGCCGCCGCGCTGGCTGCGCGAGGGCGCGATGTATCAGATATTCCCGGACAGGTTCTTCCGCCCGGATATAGGCGCGTGCGGCAGGCTGAAACCCGCGCATTCCGCCTCCACACCCGACGCAAAGGTGCGCGCTAAGCAGATCGAACACGCTAACTGGTACGAAAAGCCGCTGCTGGACATAGCCGCCAACGGCGATAACGCGGCGCGCGACTTCTTCGGCGGCAATCTGCGCGGCATAATCGCAAAGCTGGACTATTTGAAACTGCTGGGCGTAAGCGTGCTGTACATAAACCCGATATTCCTGTCGCCCTCCAATCACAGGTACAATACGTCTGACTACCTGACGATAGACCCGCGCGTGGGCACCGAGGACGACCTGCGCGAATTGTGCGCCGAGGCCGCAAAGCGCGGTATGCGCGTGATGCTGGACGGCGTGTTCTCGCACACCGGAGACGACAGCCTGTACTTCAACCGCCGCTCCACCTTCCCGGGCAAGGGTGCGTGCCAGGGTGCGGAATCGCCATACTACGACTGGTACGACTTCGAGCACTTCCCGGACAAATACCGCTGCTGGTGGGGCTTTGATACCCTGCCGGAGGTAAACGAGGATTCGCCCTCGTTCAGGCGCTTCATATGCGGCCCTGACGCTTCTTGGGCGGGCGCGGACAGCGCAGATGATGCGTCTGCCTCGCAAAACGCGGCCGTCAGGGGCTGTCCTGAGGGCGTTGTAAGGCATTACCTGCGCATGGGCGTGTCGGGCTGGCGGCTGGACGTGGCCGACGAGCTGCCGATGGACTTCCTCGCGTCGCTCAGGCGCGCGGCAAGGCATGAGCGCCCCGACGCGGCGGTGCTGGGCGAGGTCTGGGAGGACGCCTCAAACAAGGTCGCCTATGGCCAGTTGAGGTGCTATTTTAAGGGCGATACGCTGGACAGCGTGATGAATTACCCACTGCGCGACATGGCGATCGACTTTATGCTCGGCCGCATATCGGCGCAGGAGTTCGCGCGCCGGTACTCCGCGCTGGCCGAAAATTACCCCAAGCCTGCGCTGTACGCGCTCATGAATCTGATCGGCAGTCACGACCGCGCGCGCATAATCAACATAATGGCGGGCATGGACGTAAACATGCCGCGCGACAAGCAGGCCGACGCGGCTATACCGGAATACGCGCTGGGTCTGGCAAAGCGGCGCGTGGCGGCGCTGTGGCGGCTGATATGCGCACTGCCGGGCGTGCCGTGCGTGTATTATGGCGATGAGGCGGGCGCGCAGGGCATGGGCGATCCGTTCAATCGCGGCACGTATCCGTGGGGTCAGGAGGACGCGGCGCTGCGCGAGGAGTTCAGTACGGCTCTGAAAGTAAGAAATGCCAGCCAGGCTCTCCTGCGCGGCAGTGTCGAGGTATTCGCACCGTGCGCAGACGTGCTGGTCGTACTGCGCCGCCTGAATGACGGCAGCGACTACGCGGGAGTGCCCAGCCGCGCGGAGGCATTCATGGCGATAATCAATCGCTCGCTGAACGCGGTGAGCGTGTGTCTGAACGCAGATAAACTCAGCGACGTGAAGGGCATTAGGCGCGAGGGCGATATGCTCAGGGTGGAACTGCCCGCGCTGACGACCGGATACTTTGGTTAATCCGAGCGTGAAACATGCCGCGTGAAACATGAAACTTTGCGCAATGCAATGCGTAAAAGCGGCGCATTGGGCGCGTATTGGCATAGCAAGGCATAAAACGAGCGGCATATTTATAATTAAAAAGCATAAATACGCACGCGAATCTCGCATGAGGTTGGCGTGCGTATTTGCGTTTTGGTTTAATGTGAAACAGCGAGCAGACGGTTGGAGGACACAAAGGTGCGTAAATGGCCGTGTATTTGCTCCAAGAGAAGGCGCGTGTAAGCGCTATATGCGCTGTAAAGGACGTTTAGAGCCGCTTAAAAGCGATTTGCAGCGGACTTCTGCCGTGCATTGACAACGCATATAAGAGGTTACAGGGCTTTTCAATGGCGCTTCTGGCATAATACACGCGGCATAAATCAGGCATTAAGACAGCGCTCCAAACGGGCGATTTAAGCCCGCACATGGCGTGTTTAAACACCGCAGCAGCGCTGATTGAACGCCTGTGGACGGTCTAAAGACTGATTTTACAGGCCGATTTAAGGCCGTAAAAAGGCTTTAGCCGCGACGCACAAAGACAGACGATAAAACAGGGGCAGAGCAACAACAGCAAGCAATCCGGCGTTCTCAAAGAGTACCAATGCGGCCAAAATCAGCGCAAACCGCATTTAATAAGCGATAATAAGGCAAAAAGCCGAGCAGCAAGACGGTCAAACACGTCCGTACAGTCAATGCATAAAATCAGGAAGGGCGGGAAAGCCCGCACAATCCGAGAACCATTCAGGCGGTTCAACAGACGCGCCGCACGTCGATAAAGCGGCCCAAATCGGGTTGTAAGGCGGCGGTTTTTCAATGAAACGCTCTGCCTCGTTAAACGAATGACGAGAGCCAGATAACCGCGCTTAAACAGACCGGA
The DNA here is from genome assembly GCA_900553645.1 of uncultured Eubacteriales bacterium. The sequence goes on along the minus strand of USEE01000173.1, from coordinate 1,025 downwards.
GACAGGGAAATGCCTTATCCACATCAATAAAAGCGGCGAATGCGCGTCGGCTAAACAATCCATCCTGAAAAACAGGCTGTGCAGCTCTCGAAGCAAATCATGCCAGCGACACGCGGTCACTCTGCCCGAAATACTCATATCCGACGAAAAACATGTCGTTTCGCACAAATGGCTCAAATCAGCACAATCCATCCTGAAAATAGACTTTGAATACGTATTTGCTATGCGCACCAAATCATCCTAAAAATCGCCGCGCGGCGCATAGCGCGCGCAAATGCAAATCCTTCCTGATTTTGCGGATATTTTCGGCGCGGCTCTGAGCCGAACCAATGTGGATTTTGGCTTGCGGCGCACGATTCCGACAGACAGAATTTCCACATATTCCACATGCACCTGTGTAAAACTTTGGACTTCTGAGATGTGAATTTGACTTGAGTTATCCACATGTCGTTTCCTGAAATTACAGAAAATGAGACAAAATGAAACTCACACAATAGGAATAAGAATGCGAAAATGTGTATAACACATTGCAACTGTATAAGCGGATATGCTGGACGGAATCGCTAGTCGAACAGTTAATACACTATTGATGTCAAGATACAACGCGACAAATGATTGAGACAAATATACAGACGTACAAGACAAGCATACCGGATGCAAACATGTATGGGATTTGGCGACAGGGGAGACTCACATTCCGATGCTCAACACATTATACCTGAGCAAGCGAGGCGGTGGGCGTGGCGGCATGTGGCCGCAGCAAGGGTATACAGAGTATCTCGAAAAGCGGGACGGGGCATGGCGGCAATATAGTCGGCGGCACGCGCTATCGCAAACAAAGGCATTGCGAGTACTTGCGGCAGCGTGGCTGGCGAAACGGTAGACGCTGATTTAATTGGCAAATCATTGGAGGCTTGCCTGTGCGTGCTGTGTCGTTCGGGACAGAGCTGTTCGCGGCAGATTTGGGGCTTTAACAGACGAAGTGAAATGATGACTTAGAGTGTGTCTCAAAAATTCCGGAGTAC
>USEE01000172.1 GCA_900553645.1 uncultured Eubacteriales bacterium | reverse complement strand
GCGCAGCCGCTTGTCCTTGACTCGGTGCGCTGGCTGGGCTACCTTCTTTATGCGTACATCTGCTTCCCTCACATCATCGCTCATAATATCACGTCTTTCTCACCATAAGAAACGCATTACGCATCACATCTTCAACAACTTTTCCACGTTTTTAGCTATAACGATGTGTTTTTTTGTTTACATTTTCATTAAGATGCGGTATAATACATTTGGAAAGCGCGGCTTCAAGATACACATATTTGCCCTGACGACTGACAAGATTTTCAAGGAGGAATCTGCATGAGAAAAGTACTTGCACTGCTGCTCTGCGCACTGCTCTCGCTTACGTCCTGCATGGCGCTTGCCGACGGCGCGCCCGACGCGCTCGACATGACGCGGCCGCTTGATTCCGCCGCGTATCAGTTCGATTTTGCGCCGTGGTACTCGTCTATGAACAACGTACTTGCCGCGTTTGGCGAAAATGCCGTCTGGCACAGGACGAGCGCCGGTTCGCTCATCTCACCCACTGCGGGCGACATGACAATTATGGAATGCGGCTATCCGTCGGCAATAACCGGCGCGAATGCCCGCCTGCAACTGATATTTGAAGCCTTCGCCGACGGCGACAGCACCGCCGAACTGCTCGTCGGCGTTCGCATGATTGAGGAGTTAAGCGACCTTGACGCGCTTAAGGCCTACATATCCGATGTCGCCGCGCGCTTTGACGACATGGCCGGGCGAAATGTGCTCGATATGACCGCCAAACAGGTTGTCGGCAAATTTGCCAGTCTGAGCGACAACTTCGCGTCCGATCCCGAATCGGCGGGCAGGTTCTCTATGAGCAACGTCGGCAATTTCACCGCCCCCGACGGCGGCGCGCATACCGTCGATACGCTGATATGGCTGAGCGCGCGCAAAAACGCCGCCGAATACATGACCGGCGACGCGCCCTACTGCGCGATATACGAATTTGTGCTCAGGCCCGCCGAAGCGTAATTCATGCGGACGCGCGTCGCGTCTTATGCCTGAACGCTATATGCCTGCCGAAGCGTCACTTCGGCGGGCGCTTTTTTGCGTTTTCACTGTACATCTTCGCCGTTTCATCGTATATACATATAGCCGAACTTATTCTCATCCTTATCATATCGCACTTCATAAGGAGGATTGAATATGCCTAATGAGCTTTCGCCCGAGGAACTCGGCCGCGTAACCGGCGGTCTGTCAAACGGCGAGCAGGTCAAGTACACATTCCATACCTACTACGACGGCGACACGCTGGAAGCCATCGCTGTGGAGTTCAAGACCACCGTTGAGGAAATCTGTAAGCTGAACAACATCACGCCCGACACTAAGCTGCGCCCCGGCGACATACTGATACTGTACAATCGATTCTGAGCTATGTCCTGCCCTGTCACAGTTAATTAACAGCAAGCGCCCGTCGGATTCACTCCCAATGTGCGCTTGCTGTTTTTTATCGTTATTTAGTCACACCTCAAAATCGGCCTGTCCTGCCGTTTCGCGATCTTCTCCCCGGCCACCCGCGCGAGCATATGTCAGCATACCCACCCACGCCGCGCCGCCCGCCTTCAAAGCATGGGCACACTGCGACGCGGTTGCGCCGGTCGTCAGCACATCGTCTATCAGCAGAAGCCGCTTGCCGCGCACGTCCTCAGCCGCCGCAAACGCGCCCGCAACATTTGACAGTCGCGCGTCGTGCCCCAACCTTGCATTGCGGCGGGTATAGCGTCTGCGCACAAGCGCGGACGTATCGACCGCCGCGCCGCCCGCCTCGCCCAGCGCGCGTGAAAGCACCTCGGCCTGATTATATCCGCGCGATATTTTTCTGCGCCAGTGCAAAGGCACTGGCACGAGCGCGTCGGGGCTTACCGGCAATGCGTTAAACGCCTCCAGCATATCGCGCCCCATGTCCTCGCCCAGCCTGCGCGCGCCGCTGAACTTGAGCGCCAGCACGCGCCGGCGCACGCCGTCTCCATACCTGAACGCGGCCGCCGCCCAATCCAGCTCGCCGCGGCCATGCTCCAGTTCGTGCCGCAGGTCGCCCGGCTCCATGCGGCTTACGTGCAGCGCGCACATCGGGCACAGCCCCGCGTTAAGTTCGTCGAAGTATGCCATGCCGCATCTGAGGCACTTCACGCCCTGCGGCTGAAAAAAGTCGATTATCCACGCGGGCAGCATCATTCATCCTCCTGCGCGAAATCGTCCTCGTCCGCTGTTTCGAGCGAGTCCAGATCGATTTCCATCTGCATCTCGCGCATCTGCCTTTCCCGCTCGCGGTCTTCGTCGCCAGATGGCATCGCGGCGCAGTAGGCGCGTATGCGCGCGCTGAGCGCCGAATACCTGTGCGATACGTAGTTATTGGCTATCATGTCGTTCACCACGCTGTCGCGCCCAACCAGCACCACGCACTTGCGCGCGCGCGTGACCGCCGTGTACAGCAGGTTGCGCGCCGTCAGCATCCGTGGCCCGGGCATTACCGGCATTATCACTACCGGGAACTCGCTGCCCTGGCTCTTATGCACCGATATGCAATAGGCCAGCTCCAGCTCGTCCACATTGCCGTCGTCGTACACGGCGGCGCGGTCGTCGTCGAACCGCACGGTCAGCGTGCGATCTTCTGTGTCGATTGCGGTAATTATGCCCATATCGCCGTTGAATACGCCCTTGCCGTCCTGCGCGCCGTATGTCCATTCCAGTTCGTAATCGTTCTTTATGTGCATGACCTTGTCGCCCACGCGCAGCGTCATGTCGTTGACCACGCGCTCGTTCACGCCGGGGCGCTTGGGGTTGAACGCGGCCTGAAGCGCTTTATTCAGCGCCCACACGCCCGCCTCGCCCTTCTTGGCGGGGGCGAGTACCTGTATGCCGGTCAGCGCGTCCACCTGCGCGAAGGCGGGCAGACGGTGCGTGGCCAGCTCGACTATCGTCTGCGCGACCTGTGCGGCGGTGTCCTTGCGCTCTATGAAGAAGTCGCCGCCCTTTTTGTTCAGCACAGGCATTTCGCCCGCGTTGATGCTGTGCGCGCCCAGTATAATCATGCTGTTTTCGCTCTGGCGATGGATTTCGGTCAGCCGCACGCTGGGCACAGCGCCGCTGTCCAGTATATCCCTGAGCACACAGCCCGGCCCTACCGAGGGCAGCTGATCCGCGTCGCCCACCAGCACCAGCCGCGTGCCGTCCACCACCGCGTGCAGCAGCGACCGCATCAGCATTATGTCCACCATCGACATCTCGTCGCAGATTAGGGCTTCTACCTCCAGCGGGTTATCCTCGTTATGGCCGAACTCGTCGCCGTCCTCGCCGCCGAACTTGAGCAGGCGGTGTATGGTACGCGCCTCCGCGCCGGTGGCCTCGGACATGCGCTTGGCGGCGCGGCCGGTCGGGGCGCACAGCGCCACCTCGTCGTCGCCGGGCAGCAGGCTAAGTATGCACTTGATTATCGTGGTCTTGCCCGTGCCGGGGCCGCCGGTTATAACCACCATGCCGCGCGTCACGGCCATGACTACTGCGCTGCGCTGTTCGGGCGAGAATTTTATGCCCTGTTCATGCTCGAATTCGTCTATGCGCTTATCCACGTCGCCCGCGTCCATCGGCGACGCGGCGCGCGCGAGGCGGCTCAGGCGGTATGCCACGTCGGTTTCGGCATTAAACATCGCGCTCGTGTATACTGCCTTTACACCGTCCACGTCGTCGATCACTATGTCGCGGCTCAGTGCGAGTTCCTTCAGCGCGTTATCGACCAGTTCCTCCGGCGCGGCCAGTATGCGCATTGCGGACGCGCGCACATCGTCCAGCGGCATGTATACATGTCCCGCCGCGCCCGACGCCTCCTGCAATACGTGTATTATGCCGCACTGTATGCGAAAAGGCGATTCGCGGGGTATGCCTATGCTCATCGCGATTCTGTCGGCGGTTAAAAAGCCCACGCCGTTCATGTCGCGCACCAGCCGGTACGGGTTGGTGCGCACTATGTTTTCGGTTGCCATGCCGTACAGCGCGTACACCTTATTGGCCATTGCGGTGGAAAAGCCGCTTTGCTGCAAAAACATCAGGGTCTGCCTTGCGCCCATCTGTTCGCGATAGCTTTCGGCGATCAGTGCGGCGCGCTTTTTGCCTATGCCGGGCACTTCGGTCAGGCGTTCGGGTTCGCTGTCCAGTATTTCCAGTGTGTGCTTGCCGAACTCCTGCACGATTATGTGCGCGGTTGCGGGGCCTATGCCCTTTATAGTACCCGAGGCGAGATAGCGTTCTATGTCTGATGTGCGCGTGGGCTTTACCACTTCGCACGATGTAATCCTGATCTGGCGGCCATAGTCGGGGTGTTCGTTCCACTCGCCCTCTACGCGCACGCGTTCGCCTTCGTTCACGCCCAGCACGGTACCGACGGCTGTTATGTACTGATGGCCTTTGCTCAGCTGCATTACCGTCCAGCC
>USEE01000171.1 GCA_900553645.1 uncultured Eubacteriales bacterium | reverse complement strand
GGTGCATTATTGCGTTAAGGCCTAAAACTATCCACGCCCTGCGGCTCCAGCCAGTCGTATGTTACGCGGGTGCCATTGAGGTCGTACACGCGCGGGCAGGTATTTTCCATCCAGTCCAGCGGCTTGAGCACGTCGCGCTGCTCGCTGCCGCGCGCCAAGGCTGCGCGCAGTGCATCCTGCCCTTCGGTATCCAGCGCGCCCGGCTCGGGCGATACGAAAAGCGCCGTGCCGCTCTTTGCCAGTATGTCCAGCCACTTGAGCGCCATCTTCTGCGGCACCTTGCTGGTAAACGGCGCGCAGTCCGCGTCCGCGCCGTACAGCGTGCCCTCCTGCGTCATGTGGAACGCCAGCGTGTTTACGCCCGCGCTGCGCGTGCCTTCCCATTCGCGGCCGCTGGTGTCGTATCCGGTGCGGTTGAGGTGCACCAGGCCCGCGGCCAGGAAGCCGATTACGTCGCAGCCCAGTATGAGCGTATCCTCGCCCGCCGCCTCGCGTATCACGCGGTAGAAGTCCACTATTATTTCGGCGCTGGTGCGGCTCTGGTCGTAGAAGTGCCAGCCGTCCTCGGCCAGCATGTCCTGACGGTACAGTCCCCATACGCCGAACATGTCGAACGTGGAAAAGTCGTGCTTAATCAGCTGATAGCCCCAATCGACTATGCGGCGCGTAACGTCAATCACATGATCGCGCACGAACGGGTGCGACGGGTCGAGGAACTGATGGTCGCGCATCATCTTGGCTTCCTCGGGCACACCCGGCATCTTCTGCTGGCGGTTGGCCAGATACCTTACCCACAGGCCGGGATGCACGTCCAGCGCCTTTATCTCGTCGGCCAGCGCCTTCATGTCCGGGAAGCGCTCGTTGCCCCTGTCCCACGGCCAGTCGGTTTTGTTGAGCTGCCAGCCGTCGTCTATAACCATGAACGGGCGGTTGTTTATGCCTCGGCACAGATCGCTCAGCCAGCGCGTGTCGCGGATGATGTCGCTGTGCGACGAATTGCCATAGGCATAGTACCAGTTGTTGAAGCCATACACGGGCTTGGACGGCAGAAGTACGTCGCTGCAAAGAGTACGGTAGAACGCGTGCATGGCGTCGAATGCCTTTATATTCTTATATTCAGCCATTACGACTTCGGCCGCATTAAGTTCGCGCCCGCCCAGCTTCACGCCCGCGCCGCCGCAGCGCACGTCCAGCCACAGCGTCACGCCCGTATCGTCGTATTGCCAGAAGCACATTGCGCCCGAGCGCACGCGCACGCCATAGCAGTAGGTAATGCGCCCGGTATCGTCCAGCGCCATATCGCTTCCGGTCGAAGCCGCGCACACCCACGGCATACAGCGCCGCGCCACTATGCCGCGCCACTCCAGATTGCCATAGCCGCGTTCCCAGCAGTCGCCGGTTATGCGCACGGGTTCGGACGGCATTTCGGCTGATGTAAAGTTCCAGCGCAGACGAATGAAACGCACGGGCGTGGTGTCCGCTACCAGCCGCACATGCAGACGGCTGTTTTCGAGGTTCAGCTTGATCTTTGCATCCTCATGCCGGAGAGAATCAAATCTGCCTGCGCCTTCCAGATACATGCTTACCATATCTGGCATTCTTATGTTCATATGCTCATTTTGTCCTTTCGCTTAAAACGCGCTTACAGCCACTTGGCCACTTCCGCGCCTATCACATTGGCCATGCGCCAGAACCCAAGGTCGTTGGGGTGGCAGCCGTCCACGGTGCAGCTGTCGCGCATGGGGCCGTCAAATAAGGTGCTGCCGTCTATGAAGGCCACGCGCTCGTCGCCGTTTGCGCGGGCGTGATCGTATGTGGCGCGCACTATCGCGCGGAACTTTGCCGTCTGCTCTATCTTTTCCGGCGCGTCCACGCGCACGTCGATGTCGGGGCGCGTGACGAATATTATGGGCAGCTCGGGGTTCCGGGCGCGTATGGCCTCGTACAGCGGCATGTGCGTGGCCTGAAGGTGCTCCGGGGTGGGCGCGTTATGGTCGTAATCGCTTACGAACACTCTCATATCGGGTATGCGCGCCATGTAGTCCACTATCGCCTTTTCGCCCCTGCCGTTGCCCGAAAAGCCCAGGTTTATGTGGTCGCAGTCCAACATGCGGCTTATGATGGCCTGATAGCTGTTGCCGGGGCGCGACGCGCAGCCGCCCTGGGTTATGGACGAGCCGTAGTATACTACTTGGCCCGCGTGGCGGTATTCGCAGGGCGCATATACGCTGCAATCCCTGTGCAGGCCGATCTTGAGCACGTCCACGCCGTTGTACAGCGGGAAGTTTATCATGACCTCGTTTTCGCCGGCGGGCAGTATGATTTTGGATTCGTACCCGCCCACCATATCTTCCGGCGGCCTGAACGTGTTTTTGAATATCCATTTGCCCTCATGCTTTACGTAGAGGTCGAAGCCGAATAAGCCGGTAAACGCCATGTGATCCATGCGGTATACTTTGCTCATTTCGGCGTGTATGGCCGCGTAAGGCGAATCTGTCCTAAAGCGCACGCGGCCGCCCGCGGTGCACAGCGCCAGATCTGCCACGCCCTCGCTGGTAGCCTCGGCCACGTCCTGGGGCAGTCGGCGGTACGGGCCGGGCGCATACGGGTCGTACAGGCCCTCCAGCCTGAACGGCTGTTCGCGCGCCGAGCGCCACACCAGCGTTTCATCGTCCACGCGGGTCATAACCGCCATGTTTTTGTCCAGTTCCGCTACATTTTTCATAAATTGCAAGCCCCCATATCCCGCCGCGCGCTGCGTCGGCGTATTTATTCTATGGAAAGCGTCCGCGCCAGAATGCGCGCCGTATTCTGTGTGCATGATAGCAGACGCGCGGCATAAAGTCAACATCCATTTGGGCCGCGCGGCAAAATACGTTTCAGCTTAATGCAATATGGCCGCGCATTTCCTGCACATGCGGCCTCCCGGCACATGTGTCCATATAATTTTTTGATGCATTGTGAATGCATTTTCAGCATTTTTATTCATCGCGTTGCTTGACAATTGCGCCTTTTGGGGTATATCGTATTTGTATAAAAATGAAGGGCGGCGGTCATATGATCCATTACAACCTTTTGAAGTTCAAGCCGGGCGCGGACATTCATGCAGCGTTTGAAAAATGCCGCAGTGTATATGCTGAGCTGGAGTCGGAGCTGGACTTTCTGCACGATGCGCGCGTTGAAAGGTGCGTGACCGTGCGCGATTCCAACGCGGACATAATGATGTCCATGCGCATAGACAGCCCCGACCAGCTTTCGGCGTATCTCGCCCATCCGAAGCACGCTGCGCTGGCGCAGGGCATGAAACATGAAATCGAAGCGCGCATGTCGTTCGACGCGCAGGACTAATGAGGAGGAAAACAGCGCCATGAGCAACAGGCGAACCGCAGTCCCCACGTTTTTAAGCGTTGCATCGGTATGGCTGGGCAGCCCCTTCGGGCCGGGCTTTGCCACCGGCGCGTTCAGCGTCAGGTGGTACGTAAAGTACGGCTGGGTGGGGCTCGTAACGCCGCTGCTGGCCATGCTTTTGACCGGCGGGGTAATGTACTACATGCTGGAATACGCGCGCGAGCACCACACGCCCAACTACAAGGCGTTTGCGCGCTCATGCTACGGCGACAAGGCGGGCGGCGCCGTCGCGGTGCTGTACGATATATGCTTTTTGATGACCATGATGTGCGCGGGCGGCCTGGCGTTTTCGGGCGAGGGCAAGCTGCTTGAGGGCTTTTTAGGCATAAATTACTGGACGACGGCCATAATCACCATACTGATCTCGGCGGCGCTGTGCCTGTGGGGATCCAAGCTGCTGGCCAAATCGTCGGGATACATGGTATACGCGATAGTGGGCGTGGTCGTGCTGATCACCATACTCGCGCTCACCTGCGGCGACAGCGATATTGCGGGCGCGTTTGCCAATTCCGCGGCCAACGCCAAGGACGACAGCTTCGGCCATGCCATACTCGCCGCGATGCAGTACGGCTGCTTCCAGTCCACTATAGTGTTTAACCTCATGTCGGTATGCGACGTGCTGAAGGACCGGCGCGAGGCGCGCAAGTCGGTCGCGGCGGGCTACATAATAACGGTAGTGCTGATGGTGTGCCTGATACTGACGCTGTTCAGCTATACCAGCGTATTTGACGTATGCGCGGAGACGCTGCCGGTAATGGCGGTGCTCAACCGCCTGGGCATGAAGTGGCTGCAATGGCTGTACGTGATTCTGATGACGCTGGCGGTACTGACCAGCGCGGCGGGGCTTGCGCACGCGGGCAATGTGCGCTTTAACAGCCTGTTTAGCTTTATAAAGAACGACCAGCTGCGCCGGTTCGCAATAACCGCGATACTGCTGGGTATAGCGGCGCTGGGCGCGGCTCTGGGCTTTAACGCCATGCTCCAGCAGGGCACGTCGATAGTCGGCTACATGGCCATACCCATCGTCGTCATACCCGC
>USEE01000170.1 GCA_900553645.1 uncultured Eubacteriales bacterium | reverse complement strand
TCCTTGAACTGACGAAAAATCCACTCGACCTGCGGATTGTCCCGCTTGAGACACACTCTAACGATGGCAATTATGTAAGAATACTTTAATGCTTAATGCCAACGCGTTTTGTGCTTGAAAGTACCGCCGCGTTCATGTTACACTGTAAGCAACAGCCTTTTTTTGACACGACGGGAGGCATTCGCACATGCGGGATGATTATATATTGGAAAGACTGATGCAGGGCGGCACGGTTTCGGGCGAGACGCTCAGCGAGGAAATGGGCATAAGCCGCGCGGCAGTATGGAAGGGCATACTGCGCCTGCGCGAGGACGGCTGGCAGATCGACGCCGCGCCGCGCGTGGGCTATAAGCTGATTTCACCCGAGGACGGACTGATGCCGATGGATATTTACGACGGCCTTGAATCCAAGGCATACGGCCGAAATGTCGAATACCACCGCGAGATAAACTCAACCAACATCCGCGCGCGCGAACTGGCTCAGCAGGGCGCGCCCGACGGTACGCTGGTCATTGGCGAAACGCAGACAGCGGGGCGGGGGAGACTGAGCCGCTCTTGGGTATCGCCCGCGGGCACGGGCATATATATGTCGCTGATAATGCGCCCCGGACTGCCGCTGCAGCGGCTGGCGCTGGTTACGCCCGCGGTGGCGCTGGGCGTGTGCAGGGGTCTGCGCGCCGCGTGCGGCATTGACGCGCGCATTAAGTGGCCCAACGACATAGTGTGCGAGGGCCGGAAGCTGGTGGGTATGCTGCTGGACGCACAGGCCAGCACCGGCATGGATGGCGTGGAATGGGTTGTCGCGGGCATAGGCATAAACGTGCATCAGCGCATTAATGACTTCCCCGAGGACGTGCGCGGCAAGGCCGGGTCGCTGGACATGCTGACGGGCGAAAAGTGCGTGCGCGCTCAGGTAGTGCGCGCGGTAATGGCCGAAATCGAGCGCGCGGCAGGCCTGCTGATAAGCGGCCGCGACGACGACATGATGAGAGAGTACGCCGAGTTGAGCGCCACGCTGGGCAAGCGCGTGTGCGTAATCGCGTCGGACAAGAGCTATGAAGCCGACGCAATCCGCCTGCAAAGTGACGGCGCGCTGGTAGTGCGCCCGGACGGCGGCGACGAGCAACCGGTGTACGCGGGGGATGTGTCGGTGCGCGGGATTATGGGGTATGTTTGATACTGAAAGATAAGTAATTTTAATCCGCCAGCGCGGGGTATGTTCGCGCTGGCGGATTTTTCATATAGAAGTAGATTGTAATTGTCAAATGGTAATGCTCATAATGTGGTTATGAATATTTCAGGAGGTTTCAGCCTACCTCCTCCCGGCAATACAGGCATATATCATAATCCCGGCCGCGACCGCCGCGTTGAGCGACTCCGCGCCGCCCGGCATGGGGAGCCTGAGCCGGTGCGTCGCCAGCGCGCGCACATCCTCCGACACGCCGCGCGCTTCATTGCCTATAACTATAGCCGCGTCGCCGCTCGGCAGGTTCTCGAAAAACGGCGCGCCGTCCAGCTGCGACGAGACTATCGCACAGCCGCACTGCCTTAGCTCATCCAGCGCCTTAGGCATATTCACGCGCAGTACCGGAACGCGGAACGCCGCGCCCATAGACGCGCGCAGAACCTTGGGCGAAAACGGGTCGGGACAGCTCTCACTAATCAGCAGCGCGTCGAACGCCGCCGCGTCGCAGGTGCGCCATATCGTGCCCACGTTGCCGGGATCCTGCACGCCGTCCAGCGCCGCGATGAGCAGTGCCCGTCCCTTTGCGCGCGCGCCCGCAATCACGTCCGCAAGCGCAAGCGGTTTAGGCGGCTCAACGGCGGCGACTATGCCCTGCGGCGAGACAGTCTCGCACAGGCTCTCCAGCACATGCGCGCTCACGCTGACTGCGCCCGGCCCGGCTGTGGCCGCGTCGATGCGCGTATCGTCGTACAGTACGTCGCTCACGCGCAGGCCGCACGCGCGCGCCTCGCCCAGCATCTTTTCGCCCTCTATCAGCATCAGCCCGGCCTTTCGGCGGGTCTTGGGTTCCCTCAGCGCGCGCAGGGCTTTTACGCGCGCATTCTGCGTACTGGTTATCTCCGGCATGGGTTGCTCCTTTTTGTATAGGTTTTAAGCGTAAATCGGCTGATACGAGCGGGCGCTGCAAAAAAGCGCCCGCCAGTCTTAATGCCTTAACGAAAACCGTCAATCCTCGACGATCTCAAGTATGTCGTGTATGCCTATCTGAGCGATGTTTACATTCAGCCTGCCATCCGAGCAGCGCCAATCGACCGGACGCATGTCGGGCGCGAGACGCACGCTGCGCGGCCTGTGCGCGAGGTGCAGCTCCACATGCACCGGCCCGGTGGGCGGTACGTCCTCGACAAACGAGCGCTGGGGCGACAGGGGAGTGGAACTGCCCATGTTGACAAAGTTCACCAGCAGCGCGCCGCCCTTCTGCCTCAGCGATACATATACGCTGGAGGGCGCGTCCACGCGCATGAGCCGATCGTCGCGCGCGCTGTCCAGCACCTTGCCCATCAGCATACGGTGGGTCGGATAGTGCGACTGGCTGTACGCGGTGAAGAAGTCGGAATATATGCCCACGATGCGCCCCTTGCCCAGCGCGCGCACTGTCGCAAACGGATAGTCGCTTACCTGAGCGTATTCGTCGATGTCGCGCGTGTACTGGCGCATGACTATGGGAGCAGCGTTTTCTGCCTTAACCGCGCACCACGGGCCGATCAGCGTCGCAGTGCGGCCGCCGATCTGAACATATGCGCATTCCTTGCCCGCGCGGTGGAGGGACAGGTATGCCGCGCCGCCGTTTACGGCCTCGGCAGATGCGACGGCTGCGTCCGGCTGTTCGCATACGGATACGCCCAGCGCATCCGCAAAGCGCGGTGCAGTGTTCACGCCTGACACGATTAGCGTGCCGCCGTCCTGAACGTACTTGATGAGCGCGGCGACCGTTTCATCGGACAGGTTAAGCTGTTCAGGCACGACGATCATCGGGAACTCGGACGCGTGGCTGAGCGCGTCGGGCGTGTTCATTATATCCACGCTAAGGTGGTTGTCCATCAGCGCGTGGACAGCGCCCTCAATCGCGTCGGTGCTGCCGTGCGCGGTGTTGTAAAAGCCTTCGGAAGCCATGGGATAGTAGTGCTCGGGCGCGTGCAGCACGAGTGCCTGCCTGACCGACTGGCTGTCCTGGCACCACTTCTGGCGCGCGCGGCAGAACGCCGCCACGTCGGCCAGCTCGTCCATGTGCCACGCGACGATGTTGCCGGTGCGGTTGGGCGTGTCGTATATCGTGAACGCGCCGCCCGCCGACATGACTATCGCGGCCTCCTGACACAGCGCGGGCACGCTCTTAAACTCCCAGCTGTCCATAGGCCCATAGCTGGAAAAGCCCCACGCCATCAAATCCCATTTAAGCCCGCGGTTGGACATAAAGCGCGATTCGATAAGCGCCGTGCGCCCGCTCCATATGTAGGAAAAGTCGCCGCTGATGTAGTCCACGGCGGCAGTGATCGGGTCGGGCTGACGCACGGAATACATCCAGTTGGAGCATACACTGCACGAGGGCTTTTCTGCGTGAATCGCATGGGCGTACTTGTCCACATGCTCCACAAACAGATCGCGCGTGAACGCAAGCCATTCGTTCCAGTGCGGCTCGTCGTCGCCCTCGGGCGCGTGCTCGATGCCGGTGCGGCGCGTGAACTCGGCGCGGCAGCGCGGGCAGTAGCAGGGCTGAGTGGCCCAGTTTTCGCCGTCCACCCAGAAGCCGTCAATGTCGTATTTGCGGATAAGCTCCAGCATCTGCGGAATCATGTAGTGTGCGGTGTAGTCGCTAAGCGGGCAGGTGTGGTCGTGATCGAGCGCGTCGCCGCCCGCCGCCGCGGTTTCGCGCGCGGACTTGATTCGTCCCCAGTCGGGATGATTCGCAATCGCGGCCACGTCGTATACGCCCGAGTAGTGCATGATGAGCGGAAGACCCAATCGCCGCGTGGCCTCGCGCCATATGGCAAGCGCGTCCTTCACGATGCCGGGCGAGCGCACGCCCACATCGGTAGGCCACGCGGTAACGCCGGGATGTCCCTTGCAGTCGCATTGAACAAAGTCGGGCTTTATCTTTTCAAATTGTTCGATAAGCTGCTTGACGCTCGCGTCGCGTCCGAGGTTTTTGTCGGCAAGCGTCGCGTGAATGTCGAAGTGCAGCCCGAAAAACGCATTGTCATGCCATGTCGCCATATAAGCCCCTCCCATAATATAAATAGGTGTGCGGACGGTTCGTCAGCCCGCATAAATCGGCTTATCGTTCGTTTTGCGTGTAAGTATAGAATACAATAAATCGGCGATATAGTAAAGGGCAGGAGGGAAATTTGTACGGGCGGGGGAGGGGGGAAGCGGGAGGTTGTGGATGTGCGCGGCAATGTAGCCCAGCCAGCGCGCCGTGTCAAGGACAAGCGGCTTCGCCGTGCCTTCGGC
>USEE01000169.1 GCA_900553645.1 uncultured Eubacteriales bacterium | reverse complement strand
CATCGAACCTCAGCCATCAGTTCAAGCGCGCGACTGGCGAGACGCTGTCAAATTATATAGCGGGACATAAGCTGCGCGTGGCGCGCGACCTGCTTACAAATACCGACATGGATATAAACGGGATAGGTGAAATCTTGGGATATACGCATCCTTCAAGCTTCATACGAATGTTCCATCGCGTCGAGGGCATAACGCCCGCGCAGTATCGCGAGGAACATAGCGCTGCAGAAAACGAATAGACGAGGAGAGTGGCATATGGATATTACGGTAAGCGCAGCTCCACAGACGAGGAACATAAGCGAAAAGCTTTACGGCATATTTCTGGAAGACATAAATTATGGCGGCGACGGCGGGCTTTATGCGGAGCTCGTGCCCAACCGTGCGTTTGAATTTGAAGGGCCGAACGGCCAGGACAATCGGCTGATGCGCTGGCAGGCGTTGGGCGGGGCAAAGCTTGCAATAGCGGCGGAGAACCCGCACGGCGACAAGAACCCGCATTATATGCGCATAATACCGGCGCAGGGCGAATGTGGCGCGCGCAGCGAGGGCTATCTGGGCGAGGGCTTTTATGCGGAAAGGCACGAGGCATATCGACTCACGCTTATCGGAAGGGCAAGCGGCAGCGGCGAAATATGCGCGCGCATAACGGCGGAAAGCGGGCGCGTGCTTGCGCATGAGAAAATCGAATTGGCAGCGAACTGGCGCAAGTATGAGGTCGAGCTTATGCCCCAAACGGCGGGGGAGCGCGCGTATCTGGATATCGTCGTATCGGGCGAAACCGAGCTGGACTTTGTATCGCTGTTCCCCAAGCATACGTTTATGGGACGCGCAAACGGCGCGCGCGCGGATATCGCTACGGCGCTGGCACAGCTGAAGCCTGCGTTCATGCGCTTCCCGGGTGGCTGCATAGTGGAGGGGCGCAGCTTTAAAAACATGTACCGGTGGAAGGACAGCATAGGCCCGCTGGAGGAACGCCGCGTCAACTGGAACCGCTGGCAACTGGATGAATACCAAATCGAGGGCCGCAGCAGCGCGGATTACTATCAAAGCTATGGCATGGGGTACTTTGAATACATGCAGTTTTGCGAGGACATTGGCTGCATGGCGCTGCCGGTGCTCAATTGCGGACTTACCTGTCAGTGGCATGAAGCGCTGGCGGTGCCGCTAAGCGATATGGACGATATAATATCCGATTATTTGGATTTTATAGAATTCTGCAACGGCGGCGCCGACACGCGCTGGGGCGGCGTGCGCGCTGCGATGGGACATGAAAAGCCGTTCGGCCTTAAGATAATAGGCGTAGGTAACGAGCAGTGGGATCAAGTATATTTCGAGCGGTACGAGCTTATACACAAGGCGGTCAAGGCGGCTCATCCGGAAATTGAACTTGTCGGCTGCGCTGGCTGGCGCGATGACGGCTGGGAGATAGATAAGGCGCGCGCGTGGATGAAGCGCACGGAATACAAGCCGGATTATTCGGACGAGCACTATTATAAGCCGATAGAATGGTTCCTGGAAAACGCCGACCGCTACAGCGATTACGACGCAAATCTGCCCGCCGTATTTGCGGGCGAGTACGCGGCCCATTCGCATCATCAGACGGGCCTGCGCCGCAATACTTTGGGCGCGGCAGTGGCTGAGGCGGCGTTTCTGACCGGCATTGAAAACGCGTCGCCGGCGGTACAGATGTCGTGCTATGCGCCGCTGCTTGCGCGCGTCGGCGCAAACCAGTGGCAGCCGGATATGATATGGTTTACGCAAAACAGCGTGATACTTACGCCCAGCTATTATGTGCAGCAGATGTTTGCCTGCAATCGCGGCGATACGCTTATGCAGTGCAAAATAGACGGAGCGGATAAGCGCGCGTATGTCACCGCGTCGCGCCGCGCTTCAGACGGCGCAATAATACTAAAGGCAGTGAATCCGTATGAAACGGCCATAAGCGCGGCTATATCAACGCCCGTTTCGCACGGCGAGGCGCGTTGTATCGAACTGAGCGGCGGCACGCAGTGCGAAAATACGATTGAAGCGCCGCAAAACGTACATCCTAAGGAGCGTATGCATAGTTTCGAGGGCGCTTTCAAATGCGAATTGGCGCCGTGCAGCGTAAACGTTATCGTAATAAAATAAACTTGACCCCCAAAAATCGGAGCAGCCGTCGTTAGGCCGCTCCGATTTTTTGCACACGGGCAGCATGAGATCATTCTCCATAAGCAGCGCATATAAAGGAAGCAATGTTCAAAGGCATAGCCGCTGACATACAAAACGGCGAGTCGATACATTGAAAACCATCAATTCATGCCGCGCGCGCGTCAGTTTATGCCGCGCGCATTGACAGGCGTTTCGACCGCATTTATAATAAAATAGTAACAGCATGTGCGCGTGCTATCGAAAACATGAAAGGTGGACGGAAATCCATGAAAAAAGTGCTGGCGCTGCTTATGTCGCTGTGCATGGTTCTGGCTTTAGTGCCGGCCTGCGCCGAGGGCGAGAACGACGCTAAGGGCGTTTGGGACGTTATCGAGGACGCATACATTTATGCATTCCCGCTGGTTATGGCCGACGCGACCAAGATTGTGGCTACGAATACCGTAAAAGCGGAAAACGCTCACGCGCCTGTCAATCAGTTAAACCATTCCAAGAATCTGGTAAAAGCCGGGTTTAAAGGCGTGGTTACGCCCAATGTGGACACGGTCTATACCCAGGCGTGGCTCGACCTGAGCGAAGAACCCATGATATACGTAGTGCCGGAGACCGACCGCTTTTTTAAGGTGCAGCTGCTCGACGCATGGACGAATACCCCGGCCGTGCTCGACCAGCCCGGCGCATATGCGATAACTCTGCCTGCATGGCAGGGCGAGCTTCCAGAGGGCGTGACCCGCGTGGATATACCCACGGCTACTGCATGGTCCATCGCGCGCATAGTACTCTCGGGCGAGGAGGATCTGCCGAACGTGTACGCGATACAGCAGGAAATGCAGCTTATGCCGCTGAGCGCATACGTATCGGGCGGCGAATATACTGCGCCCGAGGGCAGCTATTCTCAGGAGAACGAATTTGTACCCGTGAACAAGGTGCTTTCCATGAGCCCCGTGGATTTTTTCAACAGGGCTAACGAGCTTATGCTGAACAACCCGCCCGCTGAAGCCGACGCCGCTGTGCTTGAGCGCTTTGCGGAGATAAACGTGGGGCCGGGCATGAAGTTCGACGCCGCCGTGCTGGGCGAAGGCGCCGCCGAAAGCTGGAAGACCATGCTCTCCGGACTGCGCCCGCAGCTGGTAGCTGAAAGCGCGAATTATACCAAAAAGCTGGGGCAGTGGATTTACTTTGGCGCGCCCATTGGAAATTTCGGCACGGAATATACCTACCGCGCAATGGTGGCGCTCGCCGGACTGGGCGCAAATCCGGTGGAAGTCGCGATTTATCCCAAGACCGATACCGACGAGACCGGCGCAAAGCTGACCGGCGCGAGCGCTTACGTTCTGCACTTTGACAGCGTGCCGCCCACGCTTGAGGGCGGGTTCTGGTCGGTCACGGCCTATGGCAGCGACGATTTCCTGATAGACAACCCCATAGACCGCTACTGCATAAACGACCGCTCGGACGTTATATACAATGAGGACGGTTCGCTGGACATAGTTATATCCAAGGATCAGCCTGACACTCCCAACTGGCTACCGGTATCCGACGGCGAATTCCACATATTCATGCGCATATATACGCCGGATATGGACGCGCTGGATTCGTGGCAGCCGCCCGTTATACGCGCTCAATAAAATAGCATATATTAAAACAGGAGGGAAGCGACAATGAAACGCACATTGTCATCTATGCTGGCGGCGGCGCTTATGCTGTCCTGCATGACCGCGCCCGCCCTTGCAGAGGGCGATCTGGGCCTTACAAAAGACGTAAAGCCCGCGACAGAGTACACAGCGCAGATCAACGCGGCGGTGTATGACGAACTGGATTTCAGCGATACTCAGGAGGCTGAGTTCGCCCAGCGCGGCCTGATAGACGCGCCCGAAAATCTGGAAATCCTCAATGAAGCTGGCCAGGTGATATGGAGCCAGGCAGCATATGAATTCCTGCACGACTATGAAAAAGCGCCCGACAGCGTAAACCCCAGCCTGTGGGAAAATACCAAGAACAACCACCAGTACGGCCTGTTCGAGGTATGTGAGGGCATTTATCAGGTGCGCGGCTACGACATGGCTAACCTGACTGTGGTCAAGGGCGACACTGGCTGGATAGTGTTCGACACCACCATGAGCGTGGAGTGCGCTCAGGCCGCGATGCAGCTTATCGAAAAGAATCTGGGCAGTCAGCTGGGCCGGAAGGTCCATATCCAGCACAAGGGCAAAAAGGGCAAGGTAGAGCTGGAATATTACAGCGAAGATGTCCTGGATGCTCTGCTGCGCCTGCTGCAATACTCACAGGATGGGGGGGATTTCTCATGAGTACAACACCTCCCCCCTCCCC
>USEE01000168.1 GCA_900553645.1 uncultured Eubacteriales bacterium | reverse complement strand
ATAAGAGACAGCTCTAGGCAGCGATGAAGGCCGGATATGGGTGTGCTATTCGTCACAGACGTTCAATCATGATGGTAGCAAAGCCTGCGTAAGCAAAGACATTCCATCGCTTTGGAAGGTGGAAAGGGACGATAGCGGAGAATGGGTGGTCGTTCAGATACGCGAACATCCCTGAGTAATTGCGGCGGCCGAACATCCCGCCTTACCCCAAAACGCAAACCAAGCCCGACGGCACAGTGCCGCCGGGCTTTTGCACGCATTCCGCATTGCGCGGATAAGATCGTATTTCTGCGTCCGGCTTTAGGCCGTGAACGCAGCATTTGCAATCGACGGCTCTTACGCCGCCAGGAAACCGCGCATGTCGGACTCCAACCCGTCTACGTAGTCGCTCACAACCAGGTCGAGCGGCTTGCTAAGATCAAGAGAGAGTATGCCGAGGATGGACTTCGCATCAACGATGTACCGGCCCAGCACCAGCTCCATGTCCTGCTTGTAGCGGGAGGCGATTTCAACGAACCTGCGGATGTCCTCCGGAGTGCTAAGCTTTACGCGCATTTTCATATTTTGTTCCTCCCTTTACTCTGTCGGCCGATGGCCGAAATTCTGTTGCCGTGGCTCTGCGCGGCAGTCTCAGCCGCCTGCGCTTATCGCTCTCGGCGGGATGTATTTTACTCCTGCCATGTTGCATAATGCAGTCGAATTTGTAATTATATGGGAAGGATTCCGAAGCGATTATCGGGCGAAATGGTTATACGATGGTAAACTCGCTGGATTTATTAACCGATCGGGGCGTTTTCCTACCTGTACGCTGGGTTATGTTAACTGTTATTAAGGCATTTACAGGGCGGGGCGGCAGTTCAGACTCACTGCGCTTTGACCAGATAAACGCGATTACCTGCTCCAGCCGTCCGTGAGCAGTTCAATCCACGCACACAGCGCCTCGCGCGAGAACTCGCCCAGCGCCCGTGAGTATGCCTTAAACGCCTTTGGGTCGTTTTCGCGCATGAACCGCAGCGCCTTTTTAGGCCCATAGTAATGCAGTCCGTGCAGGTCAAAGTATATCTCCAGGCTGTCGATGAGCACCCAGTGCCAGCGGAACATGCCCTCTGCGTCGCCGCGTGCCGAACGCGCCAGCATCTTTCTGCACCACTCGGCTTCCTCGCGCAGTTCGTCCGCGGACTTCTTGGGAATGGACGCGATATAGTCCAGCACGCGCCGTTTAAGCCGCGCGGCAATGCCCGACTTATCCAGAATTATGCGCCCGTCGAATACCTGAACGAACTCCTCAGGGTCATAGTCGTCCGCGAACGTCTCGGGCGGATATACGAACACGTCCAGCACCGTACCCGCGACGATAGACGAATCGTGCGTGCGCGCGCCGGGCGCGATGACCAGCGCGTCGAAGTCGCTGTGCTCGCCCGCACTTCCGTCGGCGAACGAACCGTATGCGATTATCGCGTCGGGCGAGTATTTTTGCCTGAGGTAGTCGATAACGGCGCTTGATATATCCATGCAATTCACATCCGCAAATCAGTTTGTACAAGCCACAGTATAGCAGAAACGCGCGCGAAAGTCCAGAAGGATAGGCGGCGTTAAGGCAGTTCAGCCCTGAACAGCTGCCTTAACGCCCGCAAAAAAGCGCCCTTCCTATTGAGAAAGGACGCGAAATGCTTTTTGAGATTTACTGCGCCTGAATCCGTGCGTTGAGCGCGGAAACGTCGGCGGCCAGAGCGGTCTTAACCGCCGCCTGATGGTCAGGGTCAACGCGGTTGGTGCCGTGCGTGCGGCTGTTGGTAAAGTGTATGCACAAGTGGCCGACGAAGCTGTTGTTGGATATTGACTCGCCGCCGTGGGGCATACCGTTCATCGACGCGGCGATATTTTTACCGCCCACGGTCACGATTATCGCGCGGCGCGTCCACGACCACTTGCCGCCGTACAGACGGTAGATCTGCCACGAGTCAAACTCGGTCAGCGGTTCGGAGTCGGCGTGATTCTTGCCGCCCAAGCGGCGTATCGTGAACGATATGCCGGTCTTTACGTCGGTGACAACCGCGGTGGTGCCGTCCTTGAACGTGCCGTGCGAGCGGTTGAGGAAGCCGTCGGTGTTTTCAAACCAGTCCATATCCTCAATTTCGCCGATAACCGGGTGCGGCGCGCTGCCCGCGACCTCGGAGGGAGTGTTGGATTCGACGTCGGCGCGATCGCCCGCCTCGTCATACGACACCGCGTCGTCCGAATACAGGCGCGTCTGCGTCTGAGTGCCCGCCACGCCGTCCACGCTTATCTGATTGCCCTTCTGGAAGCTCTTTACTGCGTTGACGGTGTTGGAGTCGTATATCGAGTTTACAGTCGCGGTGTAGTAGCCCAGCTCCTTCAAACGCTCCTGCAGCTTCTTAACCGCCTCGCCGGTCGAGCCGGACTTTAGTATGGTATAGGTGGGCGCGGGGGTAGCGTCGGGGTCGGGGGTGGCAGTTGCAGTAGGCGCGGGGGTCACGGTAGGCAGATTGCCCGTGTAAAGCGCAATCTGCGTGGCCGAGTCGGCTATTCCGGTGGCCTCCAGACCCACGCTGATCTGGAACGTCTTAACCGCCGCCGCAGTCTTTGCGCCATATGCGCCGTCGGCGGAGCCAGTCAACAATTTAAGCTCGATAAGGCGGCGCTGCAGCGTCTTTACATTTGCGCCGACCGAGCCGGTTTTAAGCTCGGGATAGGCGGTGGCCGCAGGCGCTGCACTGGGCGCGGGGGTCGCAGTCGCCGTGCCCGCCATCGGTGCGTCGTATGCGAACAGACGATCCTGCGTCTCCATGGTGGCAACGCCGGTTACGCTTATGCCGCACGCGATTTGGAATGCCTTAACGGCTGTCTGAGTATTGCCGCCGAAGTAGCCGTCGGCATTGTCACTAAGAAACTTCAGATCAATCAGGCGCTGCTGCAGCTTCTTTACGTCGCTGCCCATGTCGCCCATTTTAAGCTCGGTATAGTCGCCGTCCTCGCTCTCATTATAGGGCGCGCGGGGGGAGTAGAGCAGCGTATATGTGGCCTTGTCCAGCACGCCCGTGCGGGTAAGTCCCGCCGTGGACTGGAAGTCCATCAGCGCGGCCTCGGTCAGCGCGCCGAACGTGCCCTGCAGCGAACCGCTGTAATAGCCCAGTGTGGTCAGGCGCTGCTGCAGCGTCTTTACCGCCTCGCCGGTCGAACCGCGGCTTATCTCGACAAAGTTGTCGCCCGCGGGCGTGTCCGCGTCGGAGGAGTACAGCGCGTTGTGTGTAAGCTGATCCACATCTCCGGTAACGTTCAGTCCGCGCGCGGCCTGAAACGCCTTGACAGCCGCCTTGGTCGCGTTGCCGAACGCGCCATCGGCCGCGCCGGTGAGATAGTTTAGCTCTATGAGCCGCTTTTGCAGCTGCTTGACCGCCGCCCCCGTGCTGCCCTTGGACAGCGTGCCGGGGAAGGCGACGCTCGTCGAATTGGTGGGCGCGGACGTAGGCGTAGGCACGGGCGTGGGTATTATGGTGGGCGCCGCCGTCGCGGGTTGGTTTTCTATGAACCAGTTGTCATCGGGCGCCTGTGTGGGAGCGGGCGCGGCAGCCTCGCTTCCGGCCGAGGGCGCTTCGTCCGAATACAGGCGAATGTAGGTTTCAAAGTTGAGCGTGCCGTCCACGGTTATGCCGCACTTTATCTGGAACGCCTTTACAGCGGCGGCGGTGTTCTTGCCGAACGCGCCGTCCGCGGTGCCCTTCAGATACCCCAGCGCGCTCAGGCGGCGCTGCATCTGCTTGACCGCCTCGCTGACGGAGCCGGTCTTTAGTACGCCCGAAAACTCCGGCGTGCTGGACGATACGACGCTGTTTGTGCCGGACGACGAATCGTCGTCTGCGGGCGCGGCAGTGGGGGCCGCGGTGGGCGCGGATACGGCCGCGTCGGCCTTGGGCGCATCGTCCGCGAACAGGCGGTTATACGTGGTTTCGCCCACGATGCCGTCGGCAATCAGGCCGCACTTTATCTGGAATGCGGTCACGGCCTGCTTGGTTATGGAGCCAAAGTTGCCAGTGATGGGGTTATTGAAGTAGCCCAGTTCGCTAAGGCGGCGCTGTATCTCGCGCACGGCAGTGCCCGACGAGCCCTGCTTTATTATCTTGAAGGCATACATATCCGCCGAGTCCAAACCAAGCGTGGTTTCCTCGGCGCAGGTATAGTCGGCAACCTCGTCGGCAAAAGTCTGGACAGGGGCGGCCATCAACATCGCAAACGAGAGCGCGCCCGCAATTGCGCTGCGACCGGCTTTAATAATGCTCATATTGCACCTCTATACAAATATTGCGGACAATCGCTTGCCGCCTGATGAATTCTAATGGAATCCTCATATATTATATTGCAAATTTATTACGACTGTCAAGCGCGTTGTCATGAACGTCGTGAGTTTAATTGTATTCGTTAAACTTAGAGTGTGTCTCAAAAATTCCGGAGTACGCAATTTCGGGCGTCGCTCCGCCA
>USEE01000167.1 GCA_900553645.1 uncultured Eubacteriales bacterium | reverse complement strand
AGCACGAACAGGGCGTGCTCAACTACCGCGGCAGCCATCAGTTTTTATACCAGCACAATTTGAAGATTTCCTCCCCCGTCATAATGTCCAGCAAGGGCTGGGGACTGCTGAACAACTGCTGCAGCGCGCAGATATTCCATGACGACGCGTTCGGCAGCTACATATCCGCCGACGCGGCCGACGAAATGGACTACTTTGTGATATACGGCCCGGACTTCGACCGCATGGTGGGCGCGATACGGCATTTGACCGGCGACGCGCCGATGCTGCCGCGCTGGACGCTGGGTTATGTGCAGTCCAAGGAGCACTACTCAACCGGTCAGGAGCTTGTGGACATCGCCGCCGAGTACCGCAGGCGCGGCATACCGCTGGACTGCGTTGTGCAGGACTGGCAAACCTGGCCCGAGGGGCAGTGGGGACAAAAGACCGTTGACAAGGAGCGCTATCCCGATCTTAAAGCCACCACCGACAAGCTGCACGACATTGATGTACGCCTTATGTGGTCGATATGGCCTAACATGAACGGCGACTGTCCGAATCAGATGGAGTTTTTGAGGCTGGGACAGATGCTGGGCAACCGGCGCACGTTCGACGCGTTCAATCCCGAGGCGCGCCGGACCTACTGGAAACAGTGCCGCGAGGAACTGTTCCCGGGCGGCGTGGACGCGTGGTGGTGCGACTGCAGCGAGCCGTTTGAGGCCGACTGGTTCGGCGAGGTCGAAATGCTGCCTGAAGATCGCATGTACTTTAACGTGGACGAGTTTAAGCGCTACATCGATCCTACTCAGATACTTTCGTATTCGATAAACCATTCGCGCGGCATGTACGAGGGCCAGCGCGCCGAGACTGACGAAAAGCGCGTGGTCAACCTGACCCGCTCGGGACTTACCGGCCAGCAGCGCTATGCCACGATATGCTGGAATGGCGACACGTCCGCGACTTGGGACGTGCTCAGGCGCACTGTGCCCGACGGACTTAACCTGATGCTGACCGGTCTGCCCTACTGGACGGTGGATGCGGGCGGGTTCTTTGTGAAAAGCCGCAAGGAGTGGTTCGGCCGCGGCGAGTATGAACGAGGCTGTGAGGATGAGAATTACCGCGAACTGTACCTGAGATGGCTGCAGCTAAGCGCGTTCCTGCCCATGATGCGCTCGCACGGCACCGAAACGCCGCGCGAGGTGTGGCGCTTTGGCGAGCCGGGCGATACCTATTACGATGCGATTGTGGACTGCATAAGGCTGAGGTACATGCTTATCCCCTATGCCTATTCCGAAATGGCGGCGGTGCATTTCGAGCGTTCCACGCTGATGAGAATGCTGGCATTCGACTTCCGCACGGATGCGGTTGCGCGCAATATTTCCGATCAGTTCATGTTCGGGCGCGCGCTCATGATATGTCCGGTGCTGTCGCCCGCCGAGGACGGCGTGGCTGTGCGCGACGTGTACCTGCCCGAGGGCTGCGACTGGTACGACTTCTGGAGCAATACGCGCTATACGGGCGGGCAATGGCTGCGCGTAAATGCGCCGCTGAGCAGTATACCGATATTCGTGCGCGCCGGCTCGATAGTACCGATCGGCACGGACGGCAAGTGCGCGGAGGAAGCGATGTGCGCCCAGCCGCTGACGCTATACGTATACGGCGGCGCGGACGGGCGGTTTACGCTGTACAACGACGCGGGCGACGGATACGGATACGAGCGCGGCGAGTATGCCACGGTTACTTACGAATGGCATGACTACGAGGAGCGGCTGGATGCGGAGTTCGCGGGCGACGCGCGGTTTGCGCTGGATGAACCCGTGGTTGAGATAATAAAGTAACAGTTGAACGGCGGGGCGCAAGTTCCGCCGTTTTTTGCTTGCTAAGGCGCGCATATACGCGCTTGCTTTGCGCACGATTTTACCATATAATATACGCGTCGGTGCGGCGCAGAAAACACAACCCGGTCGGTAGTCCGGGACGGCGTATGCCGCAAGTAACCCTCCCTCCTGTGGGTCGTCCATGCGCAAAAAACACACCGGCGGACAGGAGGCGCGCAATGGATATTTGCATTGCGCTGACGGTCTTTTTCGATGGTCAGTTTTATGTGGGGCTGCTGGAGCGGCGCAATCGGGGCGAGATGAACGCAGCGCGCGTGGTTTTCGGCGCGGAGCCGGGCGATGCGGAACTGCTGGACTGGATAATAAGCGGTTATCCGGGCGCGGTATTTTCGCCGGGCGTGTATGCGCCGCGCGAGGTCAAGCTGGCGGGCAACCCCAAGCGGCGGCAGCGGCAGGCGACGCGCGTGCTTGAGCGCGGCATAAGCACCAGGTCTCAGCAGGCGCTCGCGCTTGCGCGCGAAGCGGCTGCGGCAGAGCGGCACGAGCGCGCAAAGCTGCGCCGCGAGGAATACGCCGAGCGGCAGTTTGCCATAAAACAGGCAAAGCGAAAGGCCAGGCATCGCGGCAGGTGACTGCCCGCGCGGCATGAGCGGGAACTTCCCGCCCATGCTGCTTTACGCTTTATGGGCTCGTCAGTTTATCAAACGCAAGCGGGCATGACCTGCGCCGAGGTCATGCCCGCTATCTATCATTATGCGCTTGTTCCCTTATTCCCTGCCCAGCGCCCGCAGTACCGCCACCGCCGCGAACGACGCGAAGCCGTGGTTCAGACTGCCGCGCTGCACGTCGTTATGCTCCCAGAGCGTACCGGTCAGCTTGGCCATGCCGCCGAAGAAGCTCTTTATTTCCTCCAGCACCTTTGCGTTCATGCCCAGCGCAAGCAGCGACTCTATGCGCAGGTATATACCCATAAAGGCGTTGGACGGCTCGATCTCGCGGCCCAGCTCGTCGTACTTTGAATGATCGGGGCCGAATATGTTAGTAAACGCCGACTTGAGGAACGCATACTGCGGCTCGTCTATATCGATCTCGCCGAAGCGTAGTGCGTAATACTGGCAGGTTTCGGAGGTATTGCCGGTATTGTGCAGTACGCCGTCCTCGCCGCGCACAGCGTTATCTTCAAACAACTGGCCGTCGAACGAGAGCCGCACGGTTGCCTTGCGCACCTGCGCGCACTGCTCGATCAGCGCGTCGTCGCCGTAGATATTGCCTACCGCCTTCAGTATACGCGAATACAGGAAGTTGGTAGGATAGTTTACGTCATTTGTCCAAGTATTGCACTTGGACCACTCAACGAAGTTCCAGCCGGGCAGGTCTTCCAGCAGGCCGTCCGAATTGCGGTACTTTGCCAGCATGTTCAGCAGGTCGTAGCACAGCTTGCGGAAATATTCCTTATCCATGCCGGGATCACGCTTGAGCGCCGATTCCAGCTCCAGCACGTACCACATGGCCCACTGCGGTATGAACTCGCTGTTAAGCACGTCCGAAGGATAGCACATGGGCAGCATACCCGCGGGCAGTTCCTTAATCGCGCCCGCCTGTACGAAGTTGCGCAGGAATTGGCGCTCGATGCGGTTATCGCCGGTAAAGGCATATTCTGACTGCGCCGTGTAATAACTGTCGCACAGCCAGCCGGCGCGCTCGCGCGTGGGGCAGTCCATATATACGTCCAGCGCGTTCTGGCGATAGGTTTCGACCGCCGCGCCGTATATCTCGTCAAGCAGCTCATCGCCCGAATCTAGCGCCGGGCGTGCGCACTCCGGATGCACGAACGTGCGCAGGGACGCGGAGTTGACTATCACGCGGCCGCTTACGACGTTAAACTGCATGTAGCGGAAATCCACCGGGTCGAAGTTTTCCAGATTGTAATGTCCTGCCTTTAGCTTATATGAAACCATGTGGATATACTGACCGGCCAGTCGATTTGTAGGCACCCACGCGTCCGGGCAGTATTCCTCATACGATATGATGAGGTAGGCATCCTCCTCAACATCCACGTCGGCGCGCAGGAAGCCGGTATGCGCGCGGCCATAGTCGGCCATGGCGTACTCGCCCGCACCCAGTTCGATCTGTACAAACGGTTCGGATATACGCTCGCCCTTGAACTGCATCGCGATGTAGTCCAGATACGGCGCGGCCTCCAATTCATCCAGCGCATAGCCGTCGGACGGCATTTTTGACTTTTCTGCATGCGGTTTGGGCGCGGATTCAGGCTGCGCTATCGGACAGCCATTGGCGTCGCCGGTCACGTTTATGATGAAGCGTCCATTAGGCGTCTTGCTCTCGCCGATGGTGAACGCGCCGCCAGCTGCTTTGCGGGCAGTATCTCCATGCACGGCAGCGGCACCTCGCGCGGGATGGGTTTGAAGTCGAAGGGCGTGAGTTCCAGCTCGCACTTTTTAAGATTGTTCTGGCCGTCGTACACCTCGGAGAAATGGCGCTGGTACGAGAAGCGCATTACCTTGCGCAGGCGCGACTCGTTTATATAGCCTTCGAAGTCGTGGCCGGTCGAAGCGAGTATTTCGCCGCCGCACTCTACCTCAGCCATTATGAAGCCGGTGTGCGTCACGCCGTCGAACGAACGGCAGTTGTAGCTGCTCAGTTCTATGCGCAGTTCGCCGCCGTTTATC
>USEE01000166.1 GCA_900553645.1 uncultured Eubacteriales bacterium | reverse complement strand
GATGACTTTGTCTCCTCTTTTTTTATTTGTTCACCCCTATGAATAATTTAGAGCCCAAAAAAGCAACCGGCGCGCAACGCCTTCCCAGCATTGCGCGCCTAAAGCCCGAACCTTACCTGTCGTGCAGCAGCGGCGACAGGGGTTTGTACAGCAGGAACGTGACCAGCGACAGCGCCAGACCCTTTACCACGTTAAACGGTATTACGCCGTATATGAACAGCGTGGTCAGGCTGGTTATCGAGGGGTTATCGGCCATCGCGATTATGCCCTCCATGCCCGCAAACTTGGCGTACATGGGCAGCAGTATGAAGCGATTGGTCACTACCGACGTAACGACCAGCAGCACCACGCCCACCAGCATACCTATCAATGCGGCCTTGCGGTTGCGCCTGGCCTTATCCTCGCGCGCGGCGTTCTTTGCGCGGGCGCGGTGGTATATCACCGCCGCCGGTATGACAAGCGCCGCCGAGCACATGAAGTCGGCCAGCTCGCCGATGCCGCCGGTGGTGCCCATCGGGATATGTATCAGGCACTTTATCAGCGCCACGGTCATGCCCTGTATCGGGCCCATCGCAAAGCCCGCCAGCAACGCGGGCATGGTGGAGAAGTCCAGCTTCATCCACGGCAGGAACATCGGGATTTCAAACATCGGCATACACAAAAGCACCGACACGGCCGACAGCATTGCTATGCGCACCATAAAGCGCACCTTGGTTTCAGTTCGCTGCATAATAAGCAGCCCCCTTTCGCACATCGCCCGCGCGCGGCGGGCACGTCCCCCCAGGGGCATACAAAAAACGCCCCTGATGCTTTTCAGAGGCGTGAAAAGTCGGCAAACAAACTCGCTGCTCTTCTCTCATCCAGACTCACCGAACGCCCTGTTCGGCTTACTGTCGGCTTCGGAATTGCACTTTAGGCGGCGCGTCATGTTCTGTCACTTTATCTGACAAACCGACATTAAACCGCCTGAAAAATGTTCACCGAATCTGCGCGCACGCGCTCGCGGGCTATACCGCCGGTGGGGCTTTGCACCCCGCCCTGAAGATCGCATTTGAACCCTTATGGATTCTGCCTATATTATATTCCATACAGCCGCGCCGTGCAATACATATGCGTTAGGTATGCGTAAATTTGCGTGACTGCGGGCGCATATACCGATTACTTTTCGAACTGAACGCTGCCGTTTACGACCGCGCACTTTACGTGAGCGCGCGCGTCCAGCGGGTGCATGTCGTACAGGCATACGTCCGCGTCCTTGCCCACTTCCAGCGAGCCCACGCGGTCAGCCAGACCTATCGCCTTTGCGGCGTTTATAGTTATGGCCTTCAGCGCGCCCTCCTCGCTCAGGCCGTTGCGCACGCATATGGCGGCCTCGACCGCCAGATACTGCTCGGGTATCACGGGCGAGTCGGTCATCAGCGCGACGTCTATGCCGGCGCGCTCGAAGCACGCGGGCGCGGCAAACGTCATGTTGCTCAGTTCGGGCTTGGAGCGGTCGGACAGCAGCGGACCCAGCGTTATCGGAAGCCCCGCCTGAGCCAGACGGTCGATTATCAGATAGCCCTCGGTGCAGTGCTCCAGCGTCATGTTGAGGTTGAACTCGCGCGCTATGCGCACGGCGGTAAGTATGTCGTCGCTGCGGTGCGCGTGCGCCTTTACGATTATCTCGCGCTTGAGCGCCTTTACCAGCGTCTCCATTTTAAGATCGCGGTCGGGGCGCTTTTCGGGGTCGGGATTGTCCATCTTGCGCATGTAGTTCTGCGCCTTTACGAACGCATCGCGTATCACGGCGGCGGTGGCCATGCGGGTCTGGGGCATCTTGTTCTTGCTGCCATAGCAGCGCTTGGGGTTTTCGCCAAACGCCATCTTGAGCGCCAGCGGCTCGCGGACTATCATGTCCTCGAGGTAGCTGCCCGCGGTCTTCATCGCAAGGAACTGGCCGCCGATGGGGTTGGCCGAGCCGGGGCCGGTGGCTACGGTGACCACGCCGCCCTCCAGTGCCTCGCCAAAGCACCTGTCGCGCGCGTATATGCTGTCCAGCGCGCGCACCTGCGGCGTTACGGGATCGGTTATTTCGTTGCCGTCCGAGCCTTCGGTCGTGAGCGAATCGTCCCACATGCCGATATGGCAGTGCGCGTCCACCAGTCCGGGCAGCGCGTACATGCCCGCAGCGTCTATGACGCGCGCGCCGGGGGCGCTTATGTCGGAATCTACGGCCTTGATGCGCGTGCCTTCGATGAGCACGTCGCCCTGCGGCAGGTACCTGCCCGCCATGGTCATAACCTTTGCGTTTTTGATAAGCAGCAATTGAGTCATCTCCTGTATAATATTACCGTTTGCGCGTCACAGCGCCGTGCGCGGCCGCGCGTTTCAGGGGCGCGCCTATGCGTCCCCGTCGCGCGGCGCGCAGGCGTCCTGACTTGCAAACAGTTCCCGGTCTATCTCCTTAGCGGCATCCAGCTTTTCATACGGCACGAACACGCGCTGTCTGTCCAGATTGGCGCCCAGGACAGTGCCCATGCCCGCGCCCAGCACGCTGCGCAAAAAGCATTCCACGCCGTTTTGCGCCAGCACGTCGCACAGCATTTGGGCCCACATAAGGGGCTGCTCGTCCAGGAAGCAGAAATCGCCCGCGTGAACCTCGCGCAGTTTCCTGCCGTCGCAGCGCACGCAGCGCGGCCCATGGGTCAGCAGCATACACTTTTCGCAGTAAAGCATGTAAACGCCTCCTTACGCGCGCTTTATGGAATCATTATACAACATGCGCGGAGATTTAGCAATGCATTTATTACAGCCACCATTCGGGCGTTAAGTCGCCCAGCGTCACCACGCGGTCATTCTCGTAGTCCATCATCACCTGAACAGCGCGGTATTTATCGGGCATCAACTGCGCCATGAACTCCCGGCACGCGCCGCACGGCGGCATTGCCTTGCCCTTGGACGACACGGCTATCACGCGCCTTATCGAATTTTCGCCGCAGGTAAGCATATTAAACATCGCGCTGCGCTCGGCGCATATGCCCAGCGTACACGCGGTATCCACGCACACGCCCACGTATATCTTACCCGACTCCGATTCCACCGCCGCGGCCACGCCGCCCGCCTCGACCTTACTCGACACCTCGCGCGGATTCAGCACGTTCATCGCCGCCTGATACATATCCTGCCATATCTTTTCCATATGTACTTCCTCCTCATCCGGGCACTTCACAATTGCGCCCCTGAAATATCCATTTTGCTCCCTCAGTTGTTTTTAGTTTGTTCATACCCAGTTTACGTCCGGCGCGTATCATATACTCATCGAAGGGATAAGCCTCCTCCCTTCTTCATATATAAATTATTAACTCACTGACCCGCTCTCAGGGCGCTAAAGCGCGCCGCGTTGGGAGCGGGTCAGACTATTTTGGCGCGTTTGCTATGCGCGCCTGACTTCCTTTATCATCGTCCGGCACCTGCGCCACGCGACGCTTATCGCCGCCGACAGCGCCATCGCCGCAAACGGCTTTATCCACGCGGTTATCGGCAGGTTTAGTCCTGCCCTTACTATTACCATGCCCAGCGCTTCTATTACCCACAGGTGCATCAGGTAGAATGTCTGCGCGTCGTACTTTGCCAGCCTTGTCAGCCAGCTTTCCCGCGCGCGCTGAGGTTCCTTTACTGCCCACAGGAACATCGCGCCCACCATAAGCAGTGTGCCTAAATAAAGTTCCCTGTCGTCGCCCGTCAGCCTTTGCACGATTCCCGCTTCAATCACGGTAAGTACCGCGCCGCTAATCAGCATTGCAATCATATTCATTTTTGTAAGGCGCTCAGTCAGCCGCACCTGATTGCGCCTTATCCAGTCGCCCAACGCCACGAACGGCAGTCCCATGAACGCGCCGTTGCGCAGCCACAGGTACGCGGGTATGCCGCCTATGCTGTCCACGCCCCTAATCGCGAGCACTCCCCGCCCGACGATGTGCACGCCCAGCAGTATCGCCGCGACGCTGCCGCCGCACTTATCCAGCCACTTACAGCCCGCGTATCGGAACAGCCCATAGCAGC
Organism: uncultured Eubacteriales bacterium; assembly: GCA_900553645.1. The sequence goes on along the minus strand of USEE01000166.1, from coordinate 464 downwards.
ATAACGGCGCCGCGATGAACCACAGATGCCCGCCTATGGCCGTAAAGTCATTCAGCAGCAGCAGCTAGAATATATGCCTTATCGTGAATATTTCGCCCAGCGCAGTCCGCACGCCCATCACGCCGTCCGAGGCATACGCGCGCAGCAGCGTCCATGCCAGATAAAACAGTGCCCAGTCCAGCAGCCGCCCGCCGAACCGCTTCACTTTCAGGCACATGCGCTCATGCACCTGCGCGTTGGTCATATCGTCGCGGCGCAGGTAATAGCCCGACACCATGAAAAACAGCGGCACCGCGAACCTCGCCAGCGCGCACGCGATTACGCCCAGGCCCGTGGGCAGCATACAGTGTATCAGCACCACGCTCAGGCACGCCAGCCCCTGCCAGAAATACAGCGTCCGATTGCTCCATTGCGTTCACCCGCCCCATGCAAAAACGCGAGCCGAACACTCGTCCGACTCGCGC
>USEE01000165.1 GCA_900553645.1 uncultured Eubacteriales bacterium | reverse complement strand
GTTCCTCACGGGCGTCATCCAGGCGGTCGACGACTACCAGGAGCTGCTGCGCATGTCGGTGGCCTCGGCCGGCAACGACCACCGCTTGGGCGCGAACGAGGCCCCGCCGGCCATCATCTCCATCTTCCTGGGAGACGAGCTGGGGGCCATCGTGGACGCGCTCATCGACGGCCACGCCTACACCTCGGCCGACAAGGTTGCCATGGACCTGGGCGTGGCCGTGCTGCCGAACTTCCTGAAGGACAACACCGACCGCAACCGCACCTCGCCGTTCGCGTTCACGGGCAACAAGTTCGAGTTCCGCTCGCTGGGTTCGTCGTTCTCCATCGCCGATACCAACGTAGTGCTCAACACCATCGTGGCCGAGTCCTTCCGTCAGTTTGCGGACGTGCTGGAAAACAGCGCCGACTTCACCGCCACCCTGAGCAAGCTGGTGCGCGACACCATAATGCAGCATAAGCGCATCATATTCAACGGCAATAACTACGCGCCCGAATGGGTGACTGAGGCCGAGCGCCGCGGCCTGCTCAACCTGCGCTCCGCACCCGAGGCGTTCCCGCTGCTTGAGAAGCCCGAGAATATCGAGCTGTTCAAGACGCACAAGGTGTTCTCCGAGGACGAGCTGCACGCCCGCACCGAGATACTGCTGGAGAACTACTTCAAGACCATCAACATCGAAGCGCTGACCATGCTGGAGATGGCGCGCCGCGATATACTGCCGAGCGTGTACGGCTACATCAAGGAGCTGACCGATACCGCAGTGGCTAAAAAGACGCTGGGTTTGGACGTAACCACCGAAACCGGCATGATAGACGAGCTGAGCAAGCTGGCCACCGAGTTCGTAAAGCGCACCGATGTGCTGAGCAAGGCCGAAGAAAGCCTGAGCTGCTGCGGCAGCGAGCTGAACTGCGCACAGTACGCGCACGACGTGGTGTTCAAGGCCATGGAAGCGCTGCGCGAAACCGGCGACGCGCTGGAGACCAAGGTCGCGGCCAAGTATTGGCCCTACCCCACCTACGGCGAGATGCTGTTCAGCGTAAAGTAATTGACACTCCTGAATCAATAATAGTAAGCGAAAATGGCGGATGCTTGAATTGCATCCGCCACTTTTAATTGTTAAACTGCCAAGTCTGCGAAAGAACGCCCAAACAGGCTTTTCTTTGCTGCTTTCTTTTCCCCTGAAAGGAAAGTGCGTTCTCCCGTCACTCCTCATCGCTGAACGCCTTAATGCAGTCGTCGTTTATCATAATCACCTTTGCGCCCGACTGACGCGCAATATCAGGCAGTCCCGCCGCCGGATATGTGACCAATGATGTGCCTATCACCAGGAACAGGTCGCAGCTGCTCGCGATGTCTATGGCCTCGCTCAAGTGACGTACCGCGTCGGAGTACAGCACTACATCGGTGTCGATTGCCTCGCCGCAGACGGGACAGCGCAGTGCATGCCGCGCCGCCTTGTCGCCCTGAGCGCGGGCTTCGCGATAGCGCGCGGCAAATTCGGCGGAATCCTCGCGCCAGCCGCAGCCGTGGCAAAGCACGAATCTCAGCGAGCCGTGCATTTCCAGTGCGTCCGTGCTGCCCGCCTTGGCGTGCAGGCCATCTATGTTCTGCGTTATCACGCGCACGTTCAGCTCTTTTAAGGCATAGTGCGCAAGGTTCGGCTCCTTCTCGCACCACTTAACCATGTCGCAGTACAGGTCGAAGAAGTCGAGCGGATGATCCTCCATATAGTCGCGCGTCAAGTAGTCGCGCAGCGGCCGTCCCTTGTAGTTGCCCTGAAACGTGGGTATCCCGCTGGGCGCGGATATGCCCGCGCCCGTCAGCGCCGCCGGATAGCGCGCGCTCTTTATAAGCCGCTTTAGATCATTCATAAGCATCCCTCCGAATGTAAATTGGATAATCTATTTTTAAGGCGCAAAAGCGGCGCACGCCCTCACGAGCGCCGCGCCGCCGAACTGACTTACATATTCACAAAGAACTGATAATCGCCTTGTTGCTTAAAAAAACCGTCCGAGCTCCAGCATTCGCCGCTGTCCTCGCGCTTCATGTAAAGCACATAGCCCGGCAGGGTACGCGTGCCGCTGAGACACTCGCGCGCCGCCGACAGCGCCTTGTCGTCAAAGTCGCGACTGCGCGGCAGCATCTGCTGGCTGATGACATCCTCAAGCGTATCTGGGAAGCCCTCGCTTTGCAGCCTATTCATAATCACACTGCCTATGGCAAGCTGAGTATCGTAATCCTCGTCGCCCGCCATTGCATATATCGTCTGGGCCAGCAACGTCGTTTCATTATCCTCAGTGGACGACGCGACGGGCATCAGCACAATCGCACACATCACCGCCGCTGCCAGCAATATCCGCATTACGCGCCTGCGCATCCTCAATCACTCCCACAAAAAAAGCTTATTATGTGTGCAGACATCGCGCCTACACACCTATATTATAGCATTTTTTCGCGGTTTTGGCAACCATTTTGCAATACTTTTGTAGTATTCAGTGCGATTAAAGTCATATAAGCGCGTCCGGTGCTCGCCTTAATAAGCAAGCGTCGGGCGCGTCGGCATTACTTCGCGATTGTATAGGGCATAAGGCTTTCAGGCACGGTGGTGAACAGCGGGCTTATCGAATCGTAATTGTAATAGCGGATTATCGTCTCGGCAAACAGCGGCGCGACCGATACGGTCTTGAACTTAGGCTGTCCGACGATATTGGGGTTGTCCACGGTGTCGGTGGAGAGTATGAACTCGATGTCGGACGCATTGACGCGCGCAACGCCCTCGGACGAGATTATGTTGTGGCTGAGCATGGCGAATATGCGCTTCACGCCGCGCGACTTGAGCTGCTTGGCCAGATTGCACAGCGTGCCTGCGGATATGGTGAAGTCGTCAACGATAAGCGCATTCTTACCCTCGACGTCGCCGATTATCTCCAACACCTCGGCGTTTTCGTCATGTGCGACGCGGCGCTTATCGCCTATCGCAATAGGCAGACCCAGCTTTGCACCGAAGCGGCGCGCCTGCTTTGCAAAGCCCGCGTCCGGGGACACGACGACGGTTTCGTTCAGCGGTATCTCCATGCGCTTGAACGTCTCGCACAGCAGCGGCAGCGCGTACAGGTGATCCATCGGGCGCGTGAAGAAGCCCATCACCTGCGGCGAATGCAAATCCATTACCATTATGCGGTCGGCGCCCGCCATCTCGATACAGTCCGCGCACACGCGGCCGCGTATCGACACGCGCGGCTCGTCCTTCTTATCGCCCTTGGCATAGGCGAAATACGGCATGACCACAGTTACCGAGGCCGCGCTGGAGCGCTTGAACGCGTCCAGCCAGAACAGCATTTCGACAAATTGATCGTTGGGATTCAGTCCCATCGGCTGCACAAGATATACGTCGCGGTCGCGCACAGACTTCTGAAAGCGCACAAAGCTGGTGCCTTCCGAAAATCTGATTACCTCGCTGTCGCCCAGCGGACGGCCCATATATGAACACATGCGCTCTGCGAAAGCCCTGCCGCCCCTGCCGGCAAATATTGCAATATTTGCATCCTCAAACATAGCAAATCCCCCTTCATCTCGTGTGGTAATAGCTGTCATCCGGCCGCCGGTTCGTCCGGCTGCCAAAGTTTTATTTGCACTCATTCGCCGCCACGATAGCGCACGCCATCGCGCCGACGGTACGTGTCGCGGCTGAGCTGCTCTTTACTTACCACCTTGCCGGTCGCGTCGTCGGTTATCACGCGGTATGCGCGGCTGGTCACGCCGTCGCTGGGCGTGGTAACTGTGACTATCTGGCCCCGCTCGGTAGTGTACTGATATGTCGGATCGGCATAGGTATTTATCTTAGCCTCGTCAACCGACAGAATCTCGCTCTGTATATCGATGCTCTTGCCGGGGTACATGTCGTATCCGTATATCGTAACCATGGCGGTATCGCTGGTCACGCGCGTGGTAAAAAACGCAGGATAGCCGGTGGTATTGGTAAAGGAAAGCGTCTTGCCCGGATACACGACCGCCGCGTCCTGCGATTTGGGCACATAGCCCACGGTCATGGAGTGATTATACCGCTCGTCAATGCGCATTCCGGTTCTGAGCAGCGCGCCGTACAGCGTGGTCGATGCCTGACACACGCCGCCGCCCACGCCTTCGACAATTTCGCCGTTGGAATATTCGGGCGCGGCCTTAAAACCGCGCGCCTCGGTGCGGTTGCCGACCAGCTTATTAAAGTCAACCTGCTGCCCCGGTTCGACGCGCAAACCGTGATAGAAGCCCAGTGCAAGCTTGATATTCGCCGTGCGCGCGGAATTGCTGGATCGTATCTGCGTTGAATACGTGACCAGCTTGCCGGTACATGCGCGCGCGTCGGCGGTGGTGAAATCGGGTTCCAGCCGCTTAGGCGTGAGTTCCAGTCTGCCATCGCCGCTGTCTATCGCCGCGCGAGCGTCCGCCTTCAGCGCGGTCAAGTCCACCTCGCGTCCCGACGCACTCTCGCCTATTTTGAACTTCTCGCTTTCGTTAGGCGAG
>USEE01000164.1 GCA_900553645.1 uncultured Eubacteriales bacterium | reverse complement strand
GGGCAGCATTCGCCGGTCAAACGGTGCAAGCCGCGCGTTTAAGTTGCCGTCGCGCACCTGCCTGAACAGTCCCATAACCTGCTGAAACGGTCGGAAAAACAGCCGCGATAAAAGCGCGTACAGCACGATCATGCCTGCAATCGCGATTATGCCGGTAAGGTAACTCTTGCGCCGCAGCTCCATCGCCTGTCGCTGATACGCGTCCCTGTCCATGCGCCTTACCATTGTCCAGCCCTTGGACGGTATGGTACAGTAAAACGCGCGATAGTCAGTCTCTGATTCGGTATAATCGATCTCGCCATACTTACTGTCAAAGCTTAAATCGGACAGCTCCATATAGTCGCCCGCAATAATATGGCCTGCGCCGTTTAGTAGCGCGACGTCGCCGCCGCCCGCGCCGAGCTGGTCGAGTATCGCGTCGATGTCGTCCACCGAAATCAGCGTCAGCGTGGTTATGTCCACCGGGTAGCTGAGCGTGGAGTAGCGCAAACGGCTGACGCCCGTCAGATACCGGCTGGACGCATGCGGACTGGCGGTAAGCCGTACGTCGGTGAACGACTGCAGCGGCAGCGTGCCGATCCAGTTGATCGAATACGCGACGGGCAGATCGCTTAGTTGAGCGTTCAACCCGTCCGGCACGGACGCGCCGTTGAAGTTCCAGTAGGGCGTGATGCCGTACATGCGCCCGTCCTGTATGAACAGTATGCCGCTGACCATGCGTATTTCGCTTATTGCGGTAGTCACGTCGCGCAGCATATCGTTGGCATACATCGCGCTGCCGGTCGAATGATTAGACTGCTTCAGAAAGAAGCTGAGCACGCTGTCGCGCCGCTGCACTACGCTCATACAGTGGTTGGCGTCGTCGAGCCGGTTGAGCAGTTGTTCCTCAACCAACGCAAACTGCGCGCTCATCGCGGCGCTGTCCTGTGCCCAGAGCGTCTCCAGAAACGACTTGGTCGTGAACTCGGCGGTCAGCATAACGGCCAGCGCCACCATCAGTATCGCCAGCAGCATCAGCTGCGTGCGGAACTGGCGAAATTTTATCAATGCGTATTCCTCCACGCCGCGGGCGTTACGCCTACGTTTTGCTTAAACACGCGGCAGAAGTACGCGATGTCGCGATAGCCGCACATCTCGGATACCTGGCTGGTTGTGTGAGCGCCCTCGCACAGCAGCCGCTTGGCGTGCTCCATGCGAATGCTTGTGCAAAATTGCGAAAAGCACATGCCAAGTTGCTGTTTGAGCAGAGATGAGAAGTACACCTCGTGAAAGCCCGCCATGCCCGCCGCCTCGCTGAGCTTGACTTCGCGGTTAAGATTGCTTAGTACGAATCCGATTGCACTGCCTATCTCGCGCCGGTAAGCATCGCCGGCTGTGCGTGCGCGCAGTGCGTTAAGGCAGGCTTCCCGCGCCGCGCCGGTGTCCGCGCTTATCGGAGCGCCGACCGCCTTTGCAAGCGAATTCAGCGCGCCGAGCTGTCCGTATGCGTCATCCGCTGAACCCAATTCGCTTAAAGCGCGCCATGCCGAGTATATGGCGCATATGTCGTGCATCGCCCACAGCAGGGCAAGGCATTCCTCTATATAGGCCTTTCGCTCATCTGCGGGCATTGCGGGCGCGCTCAGTTCGCCGCCGTCCGTCCACAGTACGCCCGGCACATAGCATATTCCGTCCAGCGCGCGCAGCATGAAGCCTACGCACGCCGCGCTGCCCATGTGCGCGGGCGCGTTGTTTAATATCGCAAAGTCTGGCATTATGGCAAGGTTGCGCTCGATATAGCGCTTTAATTCCATCAACGCATCCATCGCTTCGCCGCGCGGCCGGGCGAGGGGATTTTGAAACGCCGTCAGTATGCTGTCGCCGTGCGCGGCGAATACCGACGGGCCGCAGCCCGGAAATATTTCCAGTATTAGCTGGCCTATTGTCTGCCCCAGCACGCCGTCCAGCGCCGCGCCCGCGCGCGCCCGGCACATCGCATATGCGGCGGCGCGCGGCGGTTCTTCCTCACACGAACCGGCCAGCAGCGCGCGGTATTGCTCCGCAAGCCGCTTCTCGTCCGCGCCGCCGGATTCGCCCGCGCCCTTGTCCTCGATATGCGCGCAGGCCGCCATCAGCGCCGCCATTATATCGCGCTGGGTCATTGTGGCCTTGACCAGACACGCGACTATGCCCAGCTCCTCCGCGCGCTCCATCGCCTGACGCTGATGCAGCGCGGTAATTACTATGCACGTCGGGTGCAGGCCTTCGCCGCGCAGCGCGCCCAAAAGACTTATGCCGTCCATGCCGGGCATTACTATGTCGGTAATCACGATGTCCGGGCGCAGTTTCAGCGCGTCGCCTAACGCCGCCAGTCCGTCGCTTACGCATGAAACGACCTTCATGCCCATGCCTTCCCAGTTGATCATGGAAAGTATGCCCATGCGCACGAGCAACTCATCTTCGGATATCAGCACATTTATCATTGAAAGCGTCGCCTCCGCTGAAAAGCGTATCGTGGTGCGGTTGAGACAGGAGGATTCCTATCTTAATTAATGCAGGCATTTTAAGACACGAATGGCACTTTTAAATTCACTCTAATTATGACACTTCGAGTTAACGATGTCAATCTTTTAAGACTGTCAATCAAACCAAAACTTAAAAAAGTACAGTAAATATCTTTGAAAAGTGCATTTACTTAACATTGCCCGCCTGATAAAATTAATTCATGGTAAAGCTGACGTGAATGCAGCTTTCGAGTCCGTTCCACCATAATATAAGGAGGCGTTAACCATGAAGAAGGCATTGGCGTATCTGATAGCACTTACGATGCTCTGCTCCCTGCCGGCAATCTCGTTTGCCGACGCTGCCGAACCCACTACCGTCACGATAGCGACCACATGGCAGGTTCCCGAGTACTTTGGTGAGACCAACGAGAACAAGCTCCTGCTCGAAAAGGAGAACATCATACTCCAGCCCGTGTTCTGCGATACCGAAAAGCTGGGTCTGATGCTGGCTTCGGGCGAACTGACCGACATAGTAATCAGCGAGTACACCTATCTGTCCACCATCATGACCAACAACATGGCCAAGAATCTGGACGAGATAATGGAAGAGCACATCCCCAATTTGGCCAGCGATCTGTACAAGACCTGCAACGACCTGCTGCGCCTTCAGATGTCCGGCGGCACCGGTAATCTGTACTTCGTAGTGCCCGGTCAGGGCGTCGAGTACGCCGGTTCCAACGACCGCAATATCCGCGGCTACATCGTGCGCTGGGATCTGTACAAGCAGATCGGTATGCCCGAGATCAAGAACGACGAGGATTACGTAAACGTCATCGCTCAGATGGTCGAGGCCGCAGGCGGCGTGACCAAGAGCGGCTCCACACTGTACGGCATGGGCATAAGCGGTACCTCTCTGGCCGACTGGTACGCGCGCGGCCGCTACATCGCCGAGGCCGGCACCCGTCCCACCTTTGAAGGCTATCTGTACGAAGCCTCCGTCAAGGACGGCACGCTGCTTAACGGCTACACCGATATGGACCACTCTGCGTTCTGGGTTGACATGCGCTTCTATAACGACATGTACAACGCGGGCCTGCTGGATCCCGACTCCTTTACCATGACCGGTTCCGAACTGGGCGAGAAGGTAAAGGCCGGCACTTACGTCGCGTCCCGTACCCGCGACAATAACCTCTACAACGTAAACGTACTTGAGGACGTCAACACTCTGGAAGGCTATGTAATGATCCCGTCTGAGGGCGCGGTCATGCACGCCGACTTCCTGACCCCCTGCGGCTATGCTCCGGGCGACTATACCTTCCTGTCCGCCAGCAGCGACAACTGGGAAGCCGCGGCCAAAGTCATCAACTTCTACCACGATCCCGACGTGAGCCGCCTGATTTACAGCGGTATCCAGGGCACCCATTGGGATTACGACGCGGACGGCGTGCCGCAGCTCAAGGACGAAGTGTTCCAGAAGGCCACCGAGCTGGGCTATGGCTCCGAGGCGTTCTTTAAGGAAACCGGCATCTGGGGCGGCTACTGGGAACTGACCCCCTGGTGCGAGACCGGCAGCCATCCTGACGGCTATTTCTACAGCCTGTTCCAGGAGCAGACCAACCGCGCCAAGGCGCTCAACGCCATGGATAAGGACTTCGCTACCACCTACGGCTTTGCGACTCCCTCCGCGTACCATGTAAGCCTTATCGATTCCGGCAAGATCACCACTCTGGTTGGCGAGCGCGGCCTGCTCGTTACCATGGGCATTACCGACATCCCGCTGGACGTACAGCGCATTATGACCAATTGCAACGACATACTGTTCCAGTATGTGGCCGAACTCGTCACCGCCGAGAGCGATGAGGAATTCAACGCCATCGCCGAGCAGTGCCAGGCCGATCTGGCCGACGCGGGCGAGGCCGATGCGTGGCAGTGGTGCTCCGAGGCCTATGCCAAGTCCTTTGAAGTGGTCAATCCCATCTTCGAGGAGCTGCAGGCCGAATACCTGGCGCATCCCGCCGGTCGTCCCTGATTTGGCAAGGTAAGTAAAAAAATCGT
>USEE01000163.1 GCA_900553645.1 uncultured Eubacteriales bacterium | reverse complement strand
GGTATAGTGGCAATCGCCCGGATGGCAGCCGCACAGTATCACGCCGTCCGCGCCGCGCTGAAACGCGCGCAGTATGAACAGCGGATTTACGCGGCAGGAGCAGGGAACGCGGATTATCTTTATGTCGGCAGGATAGGAAAGACGCCCCGAACCCGCCAGATCCGCGCCCGCATAGGAGCACCAGTTGCAGCAGAAAGCCACTATCTTGGGCTTCCATTCGTTTTGCGTCATCGGCATATCGCGTCAACCTCCGCCATGATCTGTTTGTTGGAGAAGCCCTTCAGGTCCATCGCGCCGGACGGGCATGTGACGGTGCACGCGCCGCAGCCCTGGCACACAGCCGGGTTGACCTGCGCTACGCGGCGTACCTCGCGCACGCCGGGGCCGCGAACTTCCTTGTCGATATAGGTGATCGCGCCGTAGGGGCAGACCTTTTCGCACTGCGAGCAGCCGTTGCACAACAGCTCGTTGGACTGAGCCACGCACGGGTTGGTGACCAGGTGATCCTTGGCCAGCAGGCCGATAACCTTGGACGCCGCCGCACCCGCCTGGGCGACGGTCTCGGGTATGTCCTTGGGGCCCTGCGCCACGCCGGAGAGGAATATGCCCGCAGTGGGGCTTTCGACCGGGCGCAGCTTGGGGTGGGCCTCGGTGAAGAAGTCGTTGGTATCCATCGACGCGGTAAGCATGGTGCCGATGGAGCGCGCCGTGGGATCCGGCTCGATAGCGGTGGCCAGTACCACCATGTCGGCCGCGATCTTTACCTGACGGTTGTTGATAAGGTCGCTGCCCTGAACCATCAGCTTGCCGTTCTCGCCCGCGACCTTGCCGACCATGCCCTTGATGTAATCCACGCCGTACTGCTCGACCGCGCGGCGATAGAACTCGTCGAAGTTCTTGCCGGGGGTACGCACGTCGATGTAGAATACGTGCACGTCGGTGTCCGGATACTTTTCACGCACCAGCATCGCGTGCTTGGCGGTGTACATGCAGCAGATCTTGCTGCAATAGGGCTTGCCGCGCTTGGTGTTTTCGTCGCAGCGGCTGCCTACGCACTGTATGAATACGATCGTCTTGGGGTGAGTGCCGTCGGACGGGCGCAGCAGCGTGCCCTTGGTCGGGCCGGCCGCGTTCATCAGACGCTCGAATTCCAGACTGGTAACAACGTCGGCGTTGTCGGCGTAGCCGAACTCGTTGAGCGCGCTGGGATCGATGGGCTTGAAGCCGGTCGCGACGACTATCGCGCCGTACTTGCGCTCGATCATCTCATCCTGCTGCTTGTAGTTGATCGCGCCCGCGGAGCACACCTTTTCGCACAGTCCGCACTTGCCGGTCTTGAGCTTGATGCACTGCTCGGGGTCGATGACGGCCACGTTAGGTATTGCCTGAGCAAAGGGAATGTATATAGCGCCGCGGTTGTCGAGTTCCATGTTGAACTCGTTCTTGCCCTTGCGGGAGGGGCACTTGGTGGTACAGGCCGCGCAGCCGGTGCACTTGGTCTCGTCGACAAAGCGCGCCTTTTTGCGTATGGTGGCGGTGAAGTTGCCAACGAAGCCCGATACCTTTTCAACCTTGGCATAGGAGATGATGTTGATCTTCTCGTTCTGAGAAGCCTCGACCATCTTAGGAGTCAGTATGCACGCCGCGCAGTCCAGCGTGGGGAAGGTCTTGTCCAGCTGAGCCATGCGGCCGCCGATGGTGGGGCGCTGCTCGACTATATCGACCTCGTAGCCCGCGTCGGCCACGTCCAGCGCGGTCTGAATGCCCGCGATACCGCCGCCGATTACCAGGCAGCGTTTGGTAACATCGCTGGTGCCCGCGGTCAGCGGGGCGTCGTTGCGCAGCTTGGCAACCGCAGCCTTGGCCAGTACTATGGCCTTTGCGGTGCCTTCCGCCTTGTCCTTGTGTATCCAGGAGCACTGCTCGCGGATGTTGGCTATTTCAACCATGTAGGAGTTGAGGCCCGCGTTCTGCGCAGTCTTGCGGAAAGTGGCCTCGTGCATACGCGGCGAGCAGGAGCATACGACTATGCCGTCCAGCTGATAGTCGTGTATCGCGTCCTGAATCATCTTCTGACCCGCGGCGGAGCACATGTACTGGTAGTTGGTGGAGTAAACCACGTTCGGTTCGCTCTTCATCGCCTCCGCGACCGCATCCACGTCAACGGTGGCGGCGATGTTGGAACCGCACCAGCAAACGAATACGCCGATTTTAAGCATCTGTGGTTGTCCTCCTTACTTCCTGTACTTGCGCATGGCGGCCATCAACAGCTGCTGTGGCACATGCTCGTCCGCAAACGCCGGTATGTCGCGCGGGCCCTTGTGATCCGCGCCCTGCTGGCGAATCTGCATCAGACGCACGGCCTCGACCAGCTTGCCCGGTTCCACGCCGCGCGGACAGCGTTCTACGCACGCCATGCAGCTAAGGCACATGTATATCGACTCGCTCGCCATCAGCTTCTCGATCTCGCCGTTTTCGACCATCGCGACAAACTGATGCGGGTGGTATTCCATCTTGTCATAGTTGGGGCAGGTACCGGAGCACTTGCCGCACTTCATGCACTTGCGGGGGTTAACGCCGCTGATGCGCAGGGCCGTCTGGGTAAGCATCTCTACGTTGTTTTCCATGTTAGCCCTCCTTTACGCCCAGCGCCTCGGCCAGCAGCTCGGTGAAGTACTTCACGGGCAGCTTATTGCCGGTCGCGTTTTCCACCAGGTTGTACATGCACAGGGGACAGGCCGTTACCAGCTCCTCAGCGCCCGCGGCAATCGCCGAATTGAGCGCGCGATCCACCTGATTGGACGCGGCGGACTTATCCTCAAGCGCCACGTATGCGCCGCAGCATTCGTTGCGGTAGGGGTACTTGACCGGCTCCGCGCCCAGCGCGCGGATGAAGTCCTCGATGATCTGCGGATTTTCCGGATCATCAAAGGCCAAGACCTTGCCGGGACGCAGCACCATGCAGCCATAGAACGCGCCGATCTTGCGGCCCTTGAGCGGATTTACGACCTTCTTTTTCAGTTCATCAAATCCGATCTCGTCGCGCAGCACCTCGAGGAAGTGCATAACCTGCGTGCCGCCGTCGTAGGGCGTTTCGCTCTTCATATAATTGGTAGCCTTGGTGCGGAAGTTTTCATCGCGGTTCCAATCGTAATTGGTGCGCTTTATTACGTGATGACAGGCCGAACACATAGTGACCAGCTTGCCATCCTCCTTGCGCGCGTTTTCCAGCGCGCGCACAGCGCTCAGACGCGACGCAATCTCGTCGGAAGCCTGGGGATATACCGCGCCGCAGCACTGCCAATCGGCCAGCTCGCGCAGCTCTATACCCAGCGCCTTTGCCGAGGCGCGCGCGTATATGTCCATCTGCTTCGCCCTGTCCTTGAGCGTGCAGCCCGGATAATAGCTGTAAGTCATAGCATAAACTCCTTATCTGGAAGGCAGACGGAGACAGGGGCGCGGGAACAGCGCCCCCTCGCCCCGCCCGCGTCAGCACATCTGCTCGGGCTTAAATACTTCGTCGAATTTTTCAGCGGTCAGGAAGCCCAGCGATACGCACGCTTCCTTCAGCGAAATATTTTCCTTGTACGCCTTCTTGGCGGTCTTAGCGGCGTTGTCATAGCCAATGTACGGGTTGAGCGCCGTGACCAGCATCAGGGAATTGTGCAGGTTGTGGTGCATCTTATCGCGGTTGGCGGTGATGCCGGAGGCGCAGTTCTTGTTGAAGGAACGCAGCGAATCCGCCAGCAGGCGCGCCGACTGCAGGAAGTTGTAAATCAGCACCGGCATGAATACGTTCAGTTCAAAGTTGCCCTGCGACGCGGCGAAGCCGACCGCGGCGTCGTTGCCCATCACCTGAACCGCGACCATGGTCACGGATTCGCACTGGGTGGGGTTGACCTTGCCGGGCATGATCGAGGAGCCGGGCTCGTTCTCGGGAATGTGAATCTCGCCCAGACCGTCGCGCGGGCCGCTCGCCAGCCAGCGCACGTCGTTGGCGATCTTCATCATGTTGCAGGCCAGCGCCTTGAGTGCGCCGTGCGCGAATACCAGATCGTCTTTGGACGTAAGGGCGTGGAACTTGTTCTCGGCGGTCACGAAATCCTTGCCGGTCAGCTCGGAAACGACCTTAGCCACTTCCACAGCAAAGCCCTTGGGGCAGTTAAGGCCGGTACCGACGGCGGTGCCGCCCAGAGCCAGCTCCTTCAGGCCGCCCAGCGACAGCTCCAGCTGCTTGCGGGTCTTTTCCAGCATGTTGCGCCAGCCGCTGATCTCCTGAGAGAAGGAGATGGGCGTAGCGTCCTGCAGGTGAGTGCGGCCGGTCTTTACGATGCCCTCATTTTCCTTTTCCAGGCGCTTAAACGTCGCAATCAGCTCGTCCATCGCGGGGAACAGGTTGTCCTCAATCGCAATCACCGCCGATATGTGCATCGCGGTGGGGAAGGTGTCGTTGGAGGACTGGGACATGTTGATGTGGTCGTTGGGATGGCACAGCTTCTCTCCTAGAATCTCGTTAGCGCGATTGGCGATGACCTCGTTGGCATTCATGTTGGACTGAGTGCCGCTG
>USEE01000162.1 GCA_900553645.1 uncultured Eubacteriales bacterium | reverse complement strand
GGAAGCCTCGTAATTCTTTCCATCTACAGACGCGGATGCTGTAACGGTATATATGCATGTACCAGTCATAACAGGGGAGTAATTCAGATATGAATACCAATCAACATTATTAGTACTTGAATGCGCATCATCGAAAGAAACGCCGTCAAGTATATCCTTATCTGAATCCTTAGGAGTATAACTGAATTTGACGTTATCGATAGGCGTTTTATAATCGTTTAACCGCGCATAAATCGCAATACTTGCCGAGTCGGATATGGCCTCATTACCTTCGTCAATGTAAAGCGTTATACTATCGCTCGAAGAGAATAGTATAAGCTCCTTCGCATCCTCTGTCTCATTCGCCAATCCAATCCCACAGCCAATAACCGCCAAAACGGCTATCAAAACTGCGACCAACCATCTTCCTCTCCAACGTGTCATAAAGAATCCTCCTCCCATAAAATCACCGCTATGCTGCGGTATTCCGCATTGACACAAAACTACTGCACAACAATAACATATACATAATATTACGAGGTGGGGTAACTTGTCAATGAAAAGCGAACACAAGGAATTGTGTTTGTCGGGAATAAATGCAATATTAACGTTTGCAATCAGCCGATCTGCGTGCTCAAATCGGAGTTCTGCGCCGCTATTCGCTTACCCCCTGCGCTTTCATATCCTATTAAAATAAATCCAGCCCCACAGCACGCACATTTTACCCGAATGGAACAGAAAGATTAATCAGCTTATTAGTATAATGTTAGCGGCTCAATGCTTTGCTCAAGGAGGTGCGTAGATATGTGGTGGACTGTATTTCCCGGAATCGCCGTGGGCGTGTACCAGGTATGGGCCATGCGCGTGTATATGCGCGGCTTGGGCGCGGGCGGCAAGGGCTTGCGCAAACGTGTCATCGTTGGACTTATCAACGTCGTCCTGGTGCTGGGACTGATGATCGGGTGCGCGTGCCTGGGGCCGAGCGCATTGCTTTGGGGCGCGGGCGGCATGTGCGGCGCGATGATTATACTCGCGCTGATTACATTCATCCGCTCTATAGACAATTAATGGCAGGTGATGGAGAGAATGGAAAACTTTACGGTTGAGGTAAGTCCCGAAACGTTCATGCTTTTCGGACTTAAAATCAGCCAGTCGCAGGTGACGCTGTTTATCGTCACGTTGCTCTTGACGGCGTTCGGGTTGGTGTTCAAGTACTGCCTGTTCCCCAAATTCACCGAACGGCCCGGAAAGTTCCAAAACGTGATCGAATTGCTGGTGGAGGCTGCGAACAAGATGTCGGACGGCAACCTGCACGGCAAGTGCCAGGGACTGTACGCCTATTCGTTCTCGCTTATGACTGTGTTGGGCGTGAGCTTCCTTATGGAACTGCTGGGCTTTAGAATTCCCGCGACCGACTTCAACTTCACGTTTGCGATCGCCGTCATGTCACTATGCGTGATCATGTATTACGGCGTGAAGTACAACGGCGCATGGGGCTATGTCAAATCGTTCGGTAAGCCTTTGGGCATAATGTGGCCCTTCCGCGTGCTGAGCGAATTGCTGATCCCGGTATCGCTGTCGTGCCGAATGTTCGGTAACTTGTTCGCGTCGATGGTCATCATGGACATTGTGTACGCCGCGATGAGCTACTTCGCGGTAGGCATTCCCGCAGTCCTGGCGATTTACTTTAACCTGTTCGACGTGGCCATTCAGGTGTATATATTCGTAACACTTACGCAGATATTCACCGGCGAGGCGCTGGAGGAGGAGTAATCTCCACCGCGCATGGCTTACTAAAAAGCTGATTTGATTGGAGGATAATCAAATGAACGGACTTATAGCTCTGGCCGCGGCTATCGCGGTTTTCACCGGCATCGGCGCCGGTATCGGTATCTCTCTGGCCACCAGCAAGGCGGTCGAGTCCATTGCACGTCAGCCCGAGGCTAGCGGCAAGATTCAGTCGGTTATGATGCTGGGCGCGGTTCTGGCCGAGTCCACCGCTATATACGGTCTGGTTATTGCCATACTGCTGTATCTGAAGGTCTGATCAAAACGGCCTTCCCAACTAAGTTTCGGGTGGTGAATTTATGGGCATAGATATAGACGTAGTACGAATGCTGGAATACGTCGTTAACGTCGTAATACTGGTATTCATACTTAATAAGCTCCTGTATAAGCCCGTCAGCAAGTATCTGAAGGCTCGTCAGGACAAGATCAATACCGCGCTGGACAGCGCCGCGCAGAAGCAGCAGGAGGCCGACGAACTGCACAAGCAGTACGACGCGCTGGTGAGCCAGTCCCGCGCCGAAAGCGCCGATGCGCTGCGCAAGGCCAACGAGCAGGCTTCCCATCAGGCCGACCAGATTATTTCCGAGGCACGCGAACAGGCGCGCCAGATACTGCAGCAGGCGCACAGCGATGTTGAAAAGCAGATGAAGCTGGCCCGCGAGCAGTCGCACGACGAGATCGTGTCGATGGCCGTGAGCATGGCGTCGCGCATACTGGGCCGCGAGGTTTCGGCCGAGGACAATACCGAGCTTATCAAGACGTTTTTTGAAGGGCAGGACAAAAAGTGAGCAGCAAATGTGTTATAAGAGTTGCCGCGCCACTGGATGAACGCCAGCTAAGAGATATTCAGAGATCGCTTGAACGGTATGCAGGTCATGCGCTTAAAGTAAGCATGATCGTCGATGAGTCGATAATCGGCGGCTTCATCGCGATGATCGATAACCACGTTATCGACCGCAGCTTTAAGACGATACTGAGCGATATGGGCCGCCGCGAACGTCAGGGCAAGCCCGCCAAGGATTATACCGGCGATACTAATCAGGCTGACGTGGGTCAGGTTACGCGCTTTGCCGATGGCATTGTGTCTATAACCGGTATGACCCATTGCCGATATGGCGAGCTGGTATACATCGGCGACGCCGCCGCGATCGCGATGAACATATCCGAAAACGATGTGGACGCCGTGCTTCTGTCCAGCGACATGACAATCGAGCAGGACGCGATAGCACAGGCCTCGGGCGACGTAGTGCGCGTGCCCGTGGGCGAGGCGCTGCTGGGTCGCGTGGTCGATCCGCTGGGTCGCCCGCTGGACGGCATGAAGGCCCCCAAGTGCGTCAAAAAGCGCCCCATAGAAGCGCCCAGTCCGTCCATACATGACCGCCAGAAGGTCGCAAAGCCCCTTATGACGGGCATACTGTCCATCGACTCCATGATACCGATTGGCCGCGGCCAGCGCGAACTGATAATCGGCGACCGCCAGACTGGTAAGACCACCATCGCAATCGATACCATACTTAATCAGCGCGACAAGAACGTGCTGTGCGTATACGTCGCCATCGGTCAGAAGGCCTCCACCATCGCCGACGTGGTTAACACGCTGCGCGAGCATGGCGCGCTGGATTACACCGTGGTCGTCGCGTCCACCGCGTCCGACAGCGCCCCCATGCAGTACATCGCACCCTACGCGGGCTGCGCAATGGCCGAGGAATTCATGTATGAGGGCCGCGACGTGCTGATCGTGTACGACGATTTAAGCAAGCACGCCGTCGCTTACCGCGCCATGTCGCTGCTGCTTCGCAGGCCGCCGGGACGCGAGGCTTACCCCGGCGACGTATTCTACCTGCACTCCCGTCTGCTGGAGCGCGCCGCGCGCCTGTCGGACGAGCTGGGCGGCGGCTCGATGACGGCTCTGCCGATAATCGAAACCATGGCCGACGATATATCGGCCTATATACCTACAAACGTAATTTCCATAACCGACGGCCAGATTTATCTGGAGTCCGAGCTGTTCAACGAAGGTATGCGCCCTGCCGTAAATGTGGGTCTGTCCGTCAGCCGTGTAGGCGGCAGCGCACAGACCAAGGCGATGCGCAAGGTTGCCGGCCGTCTGCGTCTGGATCTGGCGCAGTATAGAGAGCTGAGCGTGTTCTCTCAGTTCGCGGGCGAGCTGGAAAGCAGCACCCGTGAAGCCCTGAGCCACGGCCAGCGCGTGACCGAATGCCTGAAGCAGACTCAGCATATGAGCTATACCGCCGCGGAACAGATCGCGATACTGCATACCGTGCTTAACAACATCACCCGTGCGGTGCCGGTCAAGTATATCGCCCAGTTCAATAACGAGCTGCTTGCGTATATGCGTGAGCGCGGCGCGAATGTGATGGACGAGATCGGCCGCACCGGCGTGCTGACCGATGACGCGGCGCGCAGGCTGGAGGAAATGGCTCGCGAGTATATGGAGATATTCTTCAAGACCAACGACATAACGCCCGAGCGCGAGGAGCGCGATCTGAAGCTGGATACCCACACGCGCACCAACGCCTCCGCCGAAAGCGCAGGTAAAAAGCAATGAAGAGCATGGCCGACATAAAGCACTCGATGCGTGCCGTGCAGGATACGAGTAAGATCACCAAGGCGATGTATCTTATCTCGACTGCGAAGGTGCGCAAAGCGCTTAATATGTACGAATCCAACTCGACGTATTTTTCGCGAGTGCGCGAGGCGATGAAGGATATACTGCTGCACTCGGAAGGCATAAGCCATCCTTATCTGGGTACCAGCCCGCTCAAGCGCCCCGCGTTTCTGGTGCTGGCGGCCGATAAGGGCCTGTGCGGCG
>USEE01000161.1 GCA_900553645.1 uncultured Eubacteriales bacterium | reverse complement strand
CATGTCGATAACGCGCTGATTGCGCGACCCGCGGAACCTCAGTTCCAGCGAACGTTCACTTAAAACGAACGGCCCGTCAACCAGCACATCTATATCGCCCAGCAGTTCCTGCGCATCCTCGCGCTTTAGCAGCTGCTCATACAAAAACCCGGTAAAGCACCACACGTTCAGCCCGCGCGCGTGCGCGGCGCGGCTGAGCTCCAGGCACGCCGCGCACTGCATGAACGGTTCGCCGCCGGTAAGCGTTATGCCGTCCAGCAGCGGATTATCGTCTATCATATCGATTATATCGGCCGTATCGTATATCGTACCGCCGTCCATTGCGTGCGAATCCGGGTTGTGGCAGCCCGGACAGCCGTGCGGACAGCCCTGAGTGAACACGGCCAGCCTGAACCCCGGCCCGTCCACTATCGAATCATCCACAAGGCCGTACAGCCTTATCTGCATGGATAAGTCGCCCTCCAATCGTGCAAAACGGCACGGCTTTCGCTGTCCGGAAAGCCGCGCCGCAATGAATCAGATTATCTTACTTTTCGTTAAACACCGCGAGCATACCCTTGTAGCTCATGTAGTTATCTACCTTGGATATGATCTCATAGGGCGCGTGCATGGACAGCACCGGCACGCCCGCGTCGATGGTGTCTATGTTGCGCTGTGCGGTTATGCCGGCGATGGTTCCGCCGCCGCCCGCGTCGACCGCGCCCAGAGGCGCCATCTGCCACAGTACTCCCGCGTTATCGAACATATTGCGCACGCGCGCAACCAGTTCCGCCGACGCGTCGGACGCGCCGCTCTTGCCGCGCGAGCCGGTGTACTTGGCTACGCCCAGACCGTAATTGAGCTTGGGCGCGTTGCGCGGATCGAAGGGCTGCGGATAGTTGGGGTCGAACGCCGCCGCCACGTCGTTGGACAGGCAGAAGGAGCGCTCAAAGCACTCGCGCAGGCTCATGCCGAACTCGGCCGCGATGTCCTCGCACAGCGTGTCAAACCAACGGCAGTTAGCGCCGGACACGCCGGTGGAGCCGATTTCTTCCTTATCCACCAACAGGCACATTATGGTCTTGGTGGGGTTCTTGGTATCCAGTACGGCGCGCAGCGAATCGTATGCGCACACGCGGTCATCGTGGCCGTAAGCGGCGATCAGGCTGCGGTCGAAGCCCACATCGCGCGCGTTCATCGCGGGCACCAGCGTAAGTTCTGCCGAGTGGAAGTCGGCCTCGGTTATGCCGTACATGTCGTTGATTATGCCCATTACGGCCAGCTTTACGCGATCGGAGCCGTCGTCCTCGGCATCGGGAATCGTACCCACGATGGCATTCATGCTTTCGGCGGGTACTACCTCGGCCGCGCCCTTCTTCATCTGTTCGGCGGACAGGTGTATGAGCAGGTCGTTGATTATAAATATGGGATCTTCGGGCTTGTCGCCGCAGCGCACCTTTATAACGGTGCCGTCCTTGAGCGCGATAACGCCGTGCAGCTCCAGCGGGATGTTGACCCACTGATACTTCTTTATGCCGCCATAGTAATGCGTCTTGAAGAAGGCGATCTCGTGATCTTCAAACAGCGGAGACATTTTCAGGTCGATGCGCGGCGAATCGATGTGCGCGCCCGATATGTTTATGCCGTCATGCACGTCGCGGTTGACCTGATAGATCTTGTCGCCGGGCTTAAGCTTGTCGCCGCGCTTGTAGGGCTTGAAGCCCGCGGCCTTGGCGGCCTCCACGGCATAGTCCACGGCCTCGCGTTCGGTCTTGGCCGCATCGATGAAGTACTTGTAATCCTCATTGAACTCATGGCATGCCTTGAGTTCCTCGGCGCTCATCACGTCATAGCCGTTTTTCTGCTTCTCCAGCAGCGCGCGGCGCTTTGCGTTTTCGCTCATGTGAATTTCCTCCTTGCAATATTGCGACAGCAGTTATCGTTTTCGTCAGGCTGGAAGCTTAGTCTTCCCGCCTTAACGCCGTTATACTCCGTGCTTCACGCGGTCGTGTTCCTCGGCGCGCTTTGCGTCGTTGAACCTGTCCAGCGTGCCCACAAGATACCCGGTTATGCGGCGTATGCGCTCGAACGAGGTATTCTCTTCGGCGCGGCCGCAGCAGGGGCATGTGTCGCCTATGATGCCATTATACCCGCATATCGGGTCGCGGTCAACCGGGTGATTGATAGAACCGTAGCCTATGCCCGCGTCATGCATCACGCGCACTATCTTTTCAAACGCCTCTAGGTTCTGCAGCGGGTCGCCGTCCAGCTCTACATAAGTTATATGCCCCGCGTTGGTAAGCTCGTGATACGGCGCTTCCAGCCGGATCTTCTTTACTGCGCTTATCGGATAGTACACCGGCACATGGAACGAGTTGGTGTAGTATTCGCGGTCGGTAACGCCCTCTATGGAACCGAACCGCTCGCGGTCCATGCGCACGAAGCGCCCCGACAGCCCCTCGGCGGGCGTTGCCAGCAGCGTGTAGTTCATGCCGGTCTTTTGGCTCTCGTCATCCATGCGCTTTCGCATATGGCCGATTATCTTAAGGCCCATCTCCTGCGACTCGACGCTTTCGCCGTGGTGTTTGCCGGTCAGGCATTTTAGCGTCTCGGCAAGGCCTATAAACCCTATGGACAGCGTGCCGTGCTTGAGCACCTCGCGTACCTCGTCGTCCCATTTCAGCTTTTCGCTGTCCAGCCACACGCCCTGCCCCATTAGGAATGGGTAGTTGTACACGTGCTTGCGCGCCTGTATCTCGAATCGCTCGTTGAGCTGGTCAATCACCAGGTCGATCTTCTGGTCAAGCTCCGCAAAGAACGCGTCCACATCGTGATTGGCGTGTATCGCGATGCGCGGCAGGTTGATCGACGTAAACGACAGGTTGCCGCGGCCGTTGGATATTTCGCGCGATGGGTCGTACACGTTGCCGATAACGCGCGTGCGGCAGCCCATGTATGCTATCTCGGTCTCGGGATGGCCTGGCTTGTAGTACTTGAGGTTGAAGGGCGCGTCCTGGAACGAGAAGTTCGGGAACAGCCGCTTGGCCGATACCTTGCACGCCAGCTTGAACAGGTCGTAGTTGGGCTCGCCCGGATTGTAGTTAACGCCGTCCTTCACGCGGAATATCTGTATCGGGAATATGGGCGTTTCGCCGTGACCCAATCCCGCATCGGTGGCCAGCAGCAGGTTTTTCATGACCATGCGCGCCTCGGGCGAGGTGTCCATGCCATAGTTGATGGACGAGAACGGCGTCTGTGCGCCCGCGCGGGAGTGCATCGTGTTAAGGTTATGTATCAGCGCCTCCATCGCCTGATACGTGCGCTTGTCCGTTTCAGCCCACGCGCGCTTGCATACGTACTTCAGCACACGGTCCGCGTCGCCTTCGTCAAGCCCCATCGCAATCACGCGCTCGCGCACTATGGCCTCGTACCTGTCGCAGCCCTCCAGCTTTGGCAGCATACCGTACTGCCGCTCTATGTCCTTAATCATCGCGCGCACTTCATCCAACGCGTTTTCGATCGGAGTCATCAGCTCCAGCGCGCGTATCAGGTTGTCGCGATAGCACTTCACATACGTCTTGGCCACGCCCGGAGCCATGCCGTAATCAAAGTTGACTATCGACTGGCCGCCGTGCTGGTCGTTCTGGTTAGACTGTATAGCTATGCAGGCCAGCGCCGAGTAGCTGTATATATCCTGCGGCTCGCGCAGCACGCCGTGGCCGGTGGAGAATCCGTTTTTGAGTATCTTTAGAAGGTCTATCTGGGTGCATGTCGTCGTCAGCGTCAGAAAGTCCATGTCGTGTATATGGATGTCGCCTTCCATATGCGCCTTGGCGTGTTCGGGCTTCAATACGAACATCTCGTTGAATTGCTTCGCGCCCTCGCTGCCGTACTTGAGCATGGTACCCATGGCCGTATCGCCGTCGATGTTGGCGTTTTCGCGCTTTATGTCGCTGTCCTCGGCCTTGGAGAAGGTTATGTCCTCGTACACCTTCATCAGTCGGGAATTCATTTGCCGCACGCGCGTGCGCTCGGCGCGGTAGAGTATGTACGCCTTGGCCGTGCGCGCATAGCCCGATTCGATCAGCACGCTTTCCGCCGCGTCCTGTATCTCCTCGACCGCAGGCACGTCCAGCCCCTGCTGCTCCAGCTTCTCTACCACATTGCCAGCCAGCGCGCGGCAGGTGCGCTCGTCGGCCGTCTCGCCGGTGTCGCCGAATGCGCGGCCTATCGCGCTTACGATCTTGTCTATGTCGAATGGAACCCTGCGCCCGTCGCGCTTGCGTATATCGCTGAACACTTGCATCGCCTCCGCTGAATTAACGCCAGATTCCGCCGCGCTCGGCACGCAAGGCGGGTTTTATGCCGCTCTGCATGTCCAACGGCGCATAAAAAGCGGCTACCGGCAAAAACCGGTGTCGCCTGAATATATAGGTATTAGGGAGCGTCGCCCCCTCTGACTAAAATCTATTATATTTCTCACGCGCGCCCGTGTCAATCGAGCCATACGAGATTTGACATTATGTTCTGTCTTGACTTTTGGCGCAAACTGTGCTCTGCCAAACGATGTACATCGGCTTTTGGCAATTCGATTAGCGCCGCCGATTTATCATGCACGGATAATCAATT
>USEE01000160.1 GCA_900553645.1 uncultured Eubacteriales bacterium | reverse complement strand
GTATTTCTCATCTTCCTCCGTACCACTAAGCCCTTAGCATGTACATTGTTGAACGAGTTTTGGACACTCTGCGCCAAACACAGCAAGCGGACAATGCTATTCCATTTTTACGTCCGCATCTGCAAATAAATTTGACGCTCAAACCACAAGCAGCGCTTACGACATTGCATACCTGCCCTCTGCGGGTAGGTTGGTTTTATTATACACGCACGGCCATTCAAAGTCAACATGGTTTGCCATAAAGTTGCCCAAACTTTGCAAACAAAACATTGTATAAACATTGAATCCAGCCGTCGATTGCGGCGCTCTAATCGAAATCCAATTATTTTGTAATCGCCCGCTATTTGTCATGCACTCAAATCAGGTGTATAATCGTATCAGAAAGTAATTTGCGCGCATAATACGCGCAGGAGGTAATATATATGGCCCGCAGTACATTTGAGCCGCGCACTTTTGCCGTGAATCCGGATGGAATCATCGAGCTGTTCATAAACGCGAAGTACATGCCGATCGTCGCCGCGCCCTATGACGGCGATGAATTGCGAGTGGATTATTATTCGTCGCCTGAATATCCATATGACGCTCACATTGAGGACGGCATTGTCATTATCGAATACCCGCAAAACGAGCGTGCGTCGGGGCTGGGCGGAATGTTTAACATGTTCATGTCGTCGCTGAGCGGCATCAACTGGCAGCAGCTTACTATAAAGGTATATGTGCCGCGCAATTATTATGGGATGCTCAATCTGTGCACCAGCTGCGCCAGCATCAGCGCGCACAGTCTGGAGCTGCACAGCCGCCTGCACGCGCAGACAAGCGCGGCCATGATCGACGTGCGCGGCGTGATTGCGACCACGTTCATGCTGGCCACGACCAGCGCGCGGATATACGCCGAGAACGCCGCCGCGTGCGGTGATGTTGATGAGGCAGGCAGACCTGCGCCGCTGGACTGCACAATTTCGTCTACCAACGGTTCGGTGGAGCTGCGCAGTTTCAGCACGCTGGGCTCGCTCGACTGCCGCACGACGAACGGGCTTGTGCGGCTGCACGATGTGGCGATACAGGGCACGCTGAACTGCACTACTACAAATGCGTCCATACGCCTTGAAAACGTGAGCGTGCAGGACTGCGCATGGATAAAGACGTCCAATGGCTCAATCAAGACAGATCGCCTACTGGCGCGCGACATAAGCATGGAGACCAGCAACGCGGCAATAAAGGGCACGATTGTGGGCCGTCATACCGACTTTACAATCGACACGCATACCTCAAATGGCAAGTGCCGCCCTTCGCGCAGCAGAATCAGCACGGGGCGTACGCTGACCGCGCACACGTCAAACGGCAATATCGGTTTGGACTTCGTTGACTGAATCTGTTATTTAGAGTGTGTCTCAAAAATTCCTTAATCCGCAATTTCGGGCGTCGCTCCGCCATTTCTGCGTCACAAGGCTCGACTTAGCGCTGCTAAGCCTTCGGATTTATTCCTTGAACTGACGAAAAATCCACTCGAACTTGCGGATTGTCCCGCTTGAGACACGCTCTAGCGGACTTCCTTCCTAATATATAGTGCACAAGATAAAGTGTGCCAACATTAAAGCCATTACCGCAGCTTAAATGCGATAATGGCTTTTTCTTACTCAATTCAGATCAATATACGTTGCCGTTCTCCCTGTACCCGCGCCAGACGTTTTCAAAGAAATCGTCGTCCTCGGGTATCGGACGCACAGCGCGCCATTTGCAATTGCACTTCAGACCGTCCAGACTGACTTCCTGAACCAGCTTGCCTGCACGGATGGCGGCTGTATTTTCATCAGAGCACACCGCGCCCTCCGCGACGATGTGGCGGCAGCTTTCAGGCAGAGCGTCCAGCGGCTTTTCGCCGTTTGCGTCGGTATACAATGCCGAGCCGCGGCTCAGGCCGCCATTGTGCACGTAATCCGACATTGCGCTAAGGTAGCAAAGCTGACTGAGCAGCGTATCGCGCAGGCGGTAGAACTCAGGCAATTCCTGCGGGCCGGTTATGCCTACCTGCTCGGAATAGTTCATGAGCTGTGCTCGCACCTTTGAGATCAGCTTTTCTATTGCCGCCGCGTCGCGCACTGCCGCGCCGTTTACGCTCATCGCCTGACGTGCTTCATTAAGGCGCTGCTTTACCGGCGGACGTTCATAGCCCGCCTGAGTGAGCGCGCCGCCCGCGAGCGAGATTATGCGCTCTATCTTGGCATCGACTTCGGCAAGCGCGGATACTATATTGACCGGCTTTTCAGGCTGACTGGCGATGAAGGTCGCCGCGCGCTCCGCGCCTACCTGACCCGCGTTGAGCGCCGAGCCGCCCGGACGGTACACGCCGTGGCTGGCTGCTGCCTCACCCACCGCAAACAGACCGGGCACGTCGGTCTGCCACCAGCGATCGACGTTTATACCGCCGTTATTGTGCTGCGAGCACAGCGCGATCTCCAGCTTTTCACTGTGCAGGTCAACGCCGCGGCTGAGGTAGAAGTCGATCGCGGGTTGATTCATATGGGCAAGGCGCTCGACCGGCGTACCGAACAGCGCGCCCGCGCTTTCGAGATAGTCATGCGCTTCTTTGGACAGCAGTTCCATGTCGAAGCCATTGTCCAGCGGATTGCGCGTGAAGTCGAGGAATACTCTCCTGCCCTTTACCTTGGTTTCATTATATACTATGAGGTCAATCAGCGAGGAGCCCGCCATCGCCTTGCGCGAATCGAACGGCCACTGATAGCCCTTTAGGAACACATTGGTCAGCAGTTCGCCCGGGTCGCTTATGTAATCCTGCAGGAACTCACGCTCGTCACTCATGTCCTGAGCGCACGATACGAAGCGCGGCAATACCTGCATGAACGTGCCGGATACGTTCCAGCGCGGTGCAATCGACGCAAGGCCATACTGCCATTCGGTCAGGTTCTTGCCGTGCGTGCCCGCCTCGAACGCAATGCCGGTCATGCCGCTATGCCCCGCCGGGTAGCAGCTATCCTGATATATGCCCGCCGGGCCGCCGGTTGCGTAGACAACGTTGTTGCACAGCACTACCTTAAAGCGATACGCCGCGTCGTTAAGGCTGGTCAGGTCAAGGCACAGCAGGCCGCGGATGCGCTCCTTGCCTTCCAATAGGGCTATGACCATAAGCTTATCCAGTATTTCGATTCCGCGTGCGCGCACGTCGCGTTCCAGTGCTTCGGTCATCTGCTTGCTGGTGAGCGGGCCGGCGGACGTGGCGCGGCGGCGCGGGTCATGGTCGGTCTTATAGCCTATGTACTCGCCATACCTGTTAGTCGGGAACTTTACGCCCATGTCGGCCAGACGCAGGAAGCACTTTGCCGAGAGCGCCGCCTCGCACAGCGCATGATCGCCGTCCACGCACTGGCCGTCGAAAAGCGTCTGAGCCATTGCGCGCACGGAATCGCTGTCGTCGCCCGACAGGGTGAGCTTATAGTAGGTCTGCTTATCCGAGCCGGTATTGCGGCTGGTGCCGGTATTTATGCCCTCAGTTATTATGGCTATGTCGGTGCGGCCGCGCGCGTGGAGCCTGCCTGCACAGCTAAAGCCCGCACAGCCCGTGCCGACTATCGCCGTGTCGAGTACGTATGCGTCCAGATTTGCGCCGCCGACCAGGCAAGTTGTCTTTATCATGCGCGCCTCCTCAGATCGAGCGGATGTTCATAAAGCCGCCGTCCACGTATATCACCTGGCCGGTGGTATAGCTCATATTACCGCATACGAACATCTTTACGACGTTGGCCACATCCTCGGGCGTACCCCAGCGGTGTATCGGGAACTGGTCGCCCGCCAGCAGACGGTCGTACTTCTCCTGAACCTTAGCGGTCATGTCGGTCTTTATCACGCCGGGCTGCACTTCGTATACATATATGCCCTCGCCCGCCAGACGGTCGGCGAACAGCTTGGTCAGCATGGATATGCCCGCCTTGCTGACGCAGTACTCGGGGCGGTTGGGCGACGATACGGTAGCCGAGAAACTGGAGATATTGACTATCACGCCGCGCATACCCTCGTCCGGCAGCGGCTGGGCGAGCATCTGATTGGCGACAAGCTGGCTCATGAACATGGTGCCCTTGAGGTTTACGCCGGTCACATAGTCGAACGACTCCTCGGTCGCGCTGAGCAGATCGGCACGTACCTTGGGCGCAACGCCCGCGTTGTTGACCAGCACGTCCACGCGGCCGTAGCGACGCACGACTTCGCTTACAAACGCTTCGCGGTCGGCGGCCACGCCTATGCCGCCCGCCATATAGAATACCTCGGGAGTTACGTCCGCTTCGGTTGCGCGCAGTGCATTCAGCGCATCGGCGCATACTTCTTCGGCGCTGCGGCTCATTATGCAGGTTATGAAGCCCGCCTTTATCATCTGCTGCGCGATGGCAAAGCCTATGCCGCGCGTGCCGCCGGTTACTATTGCTACCTTTCTCATTTGAACATGCCCTCCGTATTATAGCGGGGAATCCAGCCCGCTCTGATTGTATAGCGCGAATTGATGCGTTTAAGTCTGCCGTTTCTAGAGTGTGTCTCAAGCGGAACAATTCGCAAGTTCGAGTGGATTTTGCGTCAGTTCAAGGAAGAAACCCGAAGGCTT
>USEE01000159.1 GCA_900553645.1 uncultured Eubacteriales bacterium | reverse complement strand
GTCAGATGTGTATAAGAGACAGTCCGCATACTGGTGAGCATGGTCGTGCCGCTGTCGGTGCCGATACTGGCGGTCATGGTGCTGTTCTACGCGGTGGGTCACTGGAATTCGTACTTCGACGCGATGATATA
The DNA here is from genome assembly GCA_900553645.1 of uncultured Eubacteriales bacterium. The sequence goes on along the minus strand of USEE01000159.1, from coordinate 4,483 downwards.
CCTCAACTCGCCCGAGCTGTACAATATCCAGCTGGTTCTGCGCAATGCCATCAACAACGTCAAGTCCATATCCGAAAATGGCGCGAGCGACATGGCCAACATGGTCAAAAACGAGGCCAACGGCGAGGCCATCAAGTACGTGCTGATAGTCATAACCATGATTCCGGTAATGATAATCTATCCGTTCGTACAAAAGTACTTTATCAAGGGCATCATGATTGGATCTATAAAGGGCTAAAGCTCTTTTCAGATAACAACAAAACTAAGGAGGTAACCCAATGAAGAAGCTTGTGTGTATGCTGCTGGGCCTTGTGCTGGCCCTGAGCTCCACCGCGTTCGCCGCCGAGCTGAATGCTCCGGGCGAATTCCCCGTGACCAACGATACCGACGCGACGATCAACATCTTCGCGCCCGTAAGCGGCGACAGCAATTTCGACTGGAACACCAACTACATGACCCAGTGGTATGAAGAAAAGACCGGCGTTAAGGTCAACTGGGTAGGCGCCAGCTCTGACGTGTTCATCGAAAAGCTGAACCTTGCCCTGTCCAGCGAAGAGGACATAGACATGATAGTCGCGCAGGGCAATCAGAGCACCTACATCTCCACCACGATGCTGGTCAAGTATGCCGATCAGGAGCTTATCCTGCCCATCGAGGACTACATCGACAACAATACCAAGTACATGAAGGAGCGTCTGGACAGCGTTGATGGCTTCCGCAGCGCGCTGACCACCCCCGACGGCCACATCTACTCCATGCCCTGGTACAACGAGTGCTATCACTGCATGTACTATGGCAAGATGTGGATTAACACCGAGTTCCTCAAGAACTGCAACCTCGAAGTGCCCACCACCATCGACGAGTTCCGCGACATGCTGATTGCCTTCCGCGATCAGGATGCCAACGGCAACGGCGACCCGAACGACGAAATCCCGATGATCGGCGCTATCGACAGCTACGGTGCCAAGATCGACACCTATCTCATGTGCGCGTTCATTTATGACGACGGTCAGAACCGCCTGATGATAAACGACGACGGTCAGGTAATCGCCGTGTTCACCCAGCCCGAGTTCAAGGAAGGTCTGAAGTATCTGGCCGGCCTGTACTCCGAGAACCTGATTTACCCGGACTCCTTTACCGAGAACCGCACCCAGCGCAACGAGATCAACTCCCGCGTATATGAGTCGGTATGCGGCGCTATGCCCAACATCCACCACGCGATCGGTTCCCGCGGCGACGGCGAGCCCGCCCGCTTCCTCGAGTACGAGCCGATCAAGCCCCTTGTAGGCCCCAACGGTCTTCAGACCACCCGCGTAAACTACTTCGACAACTTCGGTCTGAACGGCGCGACCGGCGTTGTGCCCGCGACCTGCGACCAGCCCGAGCTGGTGCTGCAGTGGGCCGACCTGCTCTACACCGACGAGGGCATAATGATGCAGGATCTGGGCATAAAGGGCGTAAGCTGGGACGATCCGGACGAAGGCGCTGTCGGCGTTGACGGCAGCCCCGCGCTGTACAAGAAGCTGACCATGACCGAGGATCAGGAGTATTACGGCAACATGAACTGGGGTCAGATATTCCCCATGTTCCTGACCGCCGAGCATCGTCTGGGCTATCAGCAGACCAGCGGCATGATGGCCGAGGACGGTTCGGGCACCGAGGCGTTCCTATACTACTACTCTCACGAGAACTATGCCCCCTACGGCATAGCTCAGAAGAACGTCGTGCCGCCGCTGTATTACAGCGAGGAGGATTCTTCCGAAATCGCCATGCTCCAGACCAACATCAACACCTATGTTGAGGAGTGCATCGCCAAGTTCATCGTGGGCCAGATGGACATCGACACCGAGTGGGATGCCTTCCAGACTGAGCTCAAGAACATGAACATCGACCGCTACCTCGAAATCATCCAGACCACCTACGACGCTTCCGCTTTCGCGGGTAAGTAATTCTAAGGTGCAAAACATGGGGTTGCCCTTTAGGGCAATCCCTTTTATAATTATGGCAGACTTTATTTTAAGGCAGGCGGCATTGGCGGTTGACTGCGCTTACTGCATGAACAGACATTACAAGCAAATTCCACAAACGCACTTAATACGGAGGCGCAATATGAATACCGAAAACATGGTATGGTACTCCTCCCCCGCGGGCAAGTGGGAAGACGCATTGCCGATAGGCAGCGGCCGCATGGGCGGCATGGTCTACGGCGGCGTTAAGGAAGATCAGATTCACTTAAACGACGACACGCTATACGGCGGCGCGCCGATGCAGCGCGTAAACCCCGACGCGCGCAAGACGCTCGACACCGTGCGCGAACTGCTGCGTCAGGGCAGGCTGGATGAGGCGCGCACACTGGCGCAGGCGGGTCTGGTGGCCACGCCGCGCTACGCGGGGCCGTATCTGCCGCTATGCACGCTATTTTTGCGCTTTGAGGGGCGCGGCGAAGTGACCGACTACCGGCGCGAGCTGGACATAGGCAGCGCGGTCGCGCGCACCACCTTCACCAAGGACGGCGTGCACTTCACGCGCGAATACATCGCCAGCTATCCCGCAAACGTCATCGCGATACGCCTGACCGCCGACCAGCCCGGCGCAATCAGCCTATACGCAAGCATGATGCGCCGCCCCTACGACCCGGGCACGCGCATAACGCCCGAGGGGCGGCTGCTGATGCAGGGGCGCGCCACCGACGGCGGCGTGGAGTACGACTGCATGGTTGAGGCGCGCGCCGAGGGCGGCGTTATCGAGACGATCGGCGACACCCTGCACATATTCAGGGCCGACTCGGCGACGATATACGTCGCGTCGGACACGTCGTTCCGGGGCGCGTTCCCGGAGGCCGAGTGCGCCCTGACGCTGAACGATGCGCCCGATTATGACAAGCTGCTGGCCGAGCACATCGCGGATTACAGGGCGCTATACGAGCGCGTTTCGCTGAATCTGGGCGAAGGCCGTCCGGACGTGCCCACCAACGAGCGCATACACGCCCTGCGCGAGGGCGGGCATGACGAGGGGCTGCTGGCGCTGACGTTCAACTTCGGGCGGTATCTGCTGATTGCGTGTTCGCGGCCGGGGTCGATGGCGGCCAACCTACAGGGCATATGGAACGATCTGTTTGTGCCGCCGTGGGATTCGATATTTACGGTAAACATCAACACGGAGATGAACTACTGGCTGAGCGGGCCGGGCAACCTGAATGAGCTAGCCGAGCCGCTGTTCGATCTACTGCGCCGTCTATACGATTCGGGCAAGGTCACGGCGCGCGCGATGTACGGCGCGGGCGGCTACATGGCGCACCACAACGTGACCATATGGGGCAACACCGCGCCCACGGGTGCGGACGTTTTCCTATGGCCGTTCGGCGCGGCGTGGCTGAGTCTACAGGTATGGGAGCATTATCAGTTTACTCAGGACGAGGCGGAGCTTAGAAAGAACTACCCGCTCCTACGCGACGCGGCGGCGTTCTTCCTGGACTACCTGATCGAGGACGAGCGCGGCTACCTCATCACCGGCCTTACGCAGTCGCCCGAAAACGAATACATACTGCCCAACGGCGAGGTAGGTTCGATTGCGCGCACCTGCACGATGGACGACGCGATACTGCGCGCCCTATTCGACGCGGCGGCGGGTGCGGCTGATATAGTAGGCGGCGACGAGGAGTTTACGGCCAAGGTACGCGCGGCGCGGGCGAAGCTGGCCCCATACCAGATCGGCAGCAAGGGACAGCTGCTCGAATGGGCGGAGGAATACGAGGAGGTCGAGCCGGGTCACAGGCACATGAGCCATCTATTCGGCCTATTCCCGGGCAGCGACATAGCGACGGAGAGCACTCCCGAACTGGTCGCGGCGTGCAGGCGCACTATGGAACTGCGGCTGGCGTCGGGCGGCGGGCACACGGGCTGGTCGCGCGCGTGGCTGATTGCGCTGACGGCGCGTATGCGCGACGGCGATCTAGCGCGCGGGCATGTAGAAAAGCTGATCACGAACTCGATGTACGACAACATGTTCGACCGTCACCCGCCGTTCCAGATCGACGGCAACTTCGGCGCGGCGGCGGGCATGATCGAAATGCTCATCCAAAGCCATCAAGGTTTCATAGACCTACTCCCCGCCCTACCCGCAGAATGGTCAACCGGCGAGGCCAAAGGCCTATGCGCGCGCGGCGGGTACATTATGGACATGGCATGGCGCGGCGGAAAGGTCGTTACTGCTAAGATAACCTCTGTCAAAAACAGCGACGCGCGCATTCGCATAAACGGCAAGTTCAAGGTGGTACACGTTAAGGCTGGAGAGGTTGTGGAGGTTGTGGAGTAAGAACGGGGGAACGGAAGGTTACGTGTTCTTTCTTTTCAGGAGAAAAGAAAGAACCAAAGAAAAGCCAATTGGCTGTTCTACCGCAAATGTATCTTAGTTCGGACGGTTTAGGAGAATTATATATAGGAAGCAGCGATTGCTTTCTTTCGCCGCTGGCTCGCTCTAAGAG
>USEE01000158.1 GCA_900553645.1 uncultured Eubacteriales bacterium | reverse complement strand
CCATAACTCCGCCTGGATCGCTACCTCGGCCTACTTTATCGGCGTGGCTGCGATTATCGTAAGCGGTATTATCCTGAAAAAGACCAAGATCTTCGCCGGCGACCCCGCTCCCTTCGTTATGGAGCTGCCCGCATACCACGCGCCCTCGTGGAAGAACGTATTCCACAGCATGTGGGAGCGCGGCTGGTCCTTCATCAAGCGCGCCGGTACTGTTATAGTTGTTTCGAGCATACTGATCTGGTTCACCTCCGGCTATGGCTGGGCGCCTGTGCAGACTGAGGCTGACGCCGCCGATACCGAGGCCGCCGAGACCACCGAGGACGGCGAGGCCGTGTCCGTTGTGGACGCGCCCGTAGTGTTCGGCGCGGTCGACGATATGGACGAAAGTATGCTGGGCAAGGCTGGTTCCGCCGTTGCGCCGGTATTCAAGCCCCTGGGCTTCGACAGCTGGCAGGCGACCGTTGCTACTGTCATGGGTCTGGTTGCTAAGGAAGAAGTCGTTGGCGTATTCGGCGTACTGTTCGGCGTAACTGACGAAGAGGGCGAGGATGCTGCCGCAGGCATAGTAGAAGACGAGGATATGACCGACGAGGAGAAGGCTGCAGAACTGTCGCCTATATCCGATGCTTTCGAGGAATCGAGCGGCGGACATGGTCAGCTGGCTGCCTTCGCGTTCATGATCTTCAACCTGCTGTGCGCTCCGTGCTTTGCGGCCATTGGCGCAATAAAGCGCGAGATGAACAACGGTAAGTGGACTGCCTTTGCTATCGCTTATCAGTGCCTGTTCGCCTACGCTATCGGCCTGATCGTGTACCAGCTGGGCCTGCTGTTCAGCGGCGCTGGCTTCACCCTCTGGACTGCGGTTGCGATACTGCTTGTAGTCTTCTTCGTCTACATGCTGGTGCGCAAGAACCGCTACGATGACGAGCATTTCACTCAGAAGGTTAAGGTGGGCGCGTAATGGCTACTTGGATAGTGGGCGGCGTTGTCGTGCTGATAGTCGGCGCGATAATATGGAAGATGATTCGCGATAAGCGCAACGGCACGGGCGGCTGCGGCGGCGATTGCGGCGATTGTGCCCACTGCCATGGCTCGTGCGGCAACCAACCCAAATAAATGCACAGACAGCGGGGCGGGACGCAGGTAAAAGCGCGTCCCGCCCTTTTTATTAAAGCCAAAGGAGTTGTTTGGCGATGACCGCATCATTGATAAGGTGCCTGTTGGCCGTGCTGGCGCTCAGCGATACGTTTGAACGCGTCGCGTCAAAGGACGTGGCGCACCTGCTGGGCGTGCGCAAGCCCACGATACATAATACGCTCCTCGCACTTCAGGAGCGCGGCCTTATCGACAAGGAGCGGTATGGCGACGTGCATCTGACAGACGAGGGTCTGGCCGCGGCGCGCAGGCTGGAAAGGCAGCGCGACGATCTGGCGCTGCTGTTCGCACGCGAACTGGGGCTGGAGTCCGAAGAGGCCGTGCGGGCCGCAATACTGATGATAAGCGAACTGAGCGAAGACAGCGTGGAACGCATGTGCGCCCGCGCCGCGAAAAAAGGAGTTGATGCGCGATGTCTCCCTCAACTGTAATAATCGGACTGATACTGCTGGCAATAATAATAATTACCGTCATATCGTACATGAAGAAGATGAAGAGCGGCTGCTGCGGCGGCGGCGATGCGGTGAGCGTGACCCCGCCCGCGGATAATAATCCCGCGCATTATTCCCATCACGCGGTGCTGATGGTCGAGGGCATGTCGTGCCGCAACTGCTCTGCACGCGTTGAAAGCGCGTTCAACGCGCGCACCGACACGATGGCGCGCGTGAATCTGAATAAGAAGCGCGCCGACGTGTACACCAAGCAGCCCATCGACGACGGCGAACTGCGCGCGGTAGTGGCGCGCGTGGGCTATGGCGTGAGCAAGATCGAACGCGCGTAAACCAAACTGCCTATCCATGAATGCAGCCCTGCTGTGAGCGCCTATGCGCCCCGGCAGAGCCGCGCTTTTGTATAACAAATCGTAAGGGCGGGGAATGTAAACGCCTGCTCAGGCAGATAAAGGCGCGGCAGCGAGACGCACGCTCTGCCTGAGCCGGATAATCAGCCTTAAACAGAAAATCGGCCTTGCCATGCGAAAGCGCGGCAGGGTCGATTTGGTCTGTAAAGCGTTATAAGGGCGCAGCCATAGTGCGAACGCGCCTGACTAAAACAGGAAAATAGCTGACTAAAAACGCCCTAAAATGTCGTCATTTTATCGCTCTTCCGAAAAGAAAGAACACGTAACCCCCAAAACCATAAAATCCCGACAGCGTATGGCGGACTGTCGGGATTGGAACTGAGGAGGGAGGATTAACCCTTCAGGGCAGCGCCCAGGGCTTCACACTGGGAGATAGCTTCGTCGTTGGGCTCGTCCTGGCAGATTACCGGGTCGGCGACCAGAACGGCGCCCGCGGCGGCACAGTCGGCCTCCCAGTTGCGCATCCATTCGCCGTCGCCCCAGCCAAAGGAGCCGAACAGAGCGATCTTCTTGCCGTCCAGAGCGGGCTTCACGCTCTCGAACATAGGCTCGAATTCGTCCTCTTCCAACTGCTCGGAACCCATCGAGGGGCAGCCAAACGCTATCGCATCGTACTCGGCTACCTGGTCGGCGCTGAACTCGCTCGCCGTGAATACGTCCGCGCCCGCAGCGCCCGCTACCGCCTGCGCCATTGCCTCAGTGTGACCGGTGCCGCTCCAATATACTACTGCAGTCTTCATAAAAATTCTCCTTCAATGTATGATTATATCATGCGGCCGCCCGGCCGCAGGGATGTCAAATAAGTTTTTTTTAGGAGTATTTCTGGGTCTTAGTAAAGTCCTCAAGCATAGCGTTCAATGCCGCCAAAGAACTCGTGTGACTCCGCCTCAGCGGTACGCTCCGCTTGCGCGCCTCCTGCGACGCAATCCGTACCATGTTGTGCGATACAGTGCTCGTAAACAGTATGCATAGGTCCGGCGACCCAAATACATGCTGTAAATCTTTATGCCGCCGCGTGAACACCTTCGCCTGGTACCCATACATGCCACAGGCTTCGGTATACGCGCGCTCCATACATTCGTTTCCGCCGATTATGACGATGCTCATGCGAACGCCTCCATTTCATGCTTTCATTAACGACTAAAAAGGTTAGAATAGTCTAACTCAACGTCAAAAATATTCGCGCCCGAATGAGGTTAAGGCGCTTTAACTGATAATATATTACCAGAATCCGAGCGGGCTGTCAATAGGTTTAGGATAAAAAGCAAAGTAAACATTTTGCATATCGATGCATAAGATGCAGCAGAAAGATTTTTGAAGATAGCGGTTGCATTTTGGGTTAGAATATGTTAACCTACTATATGACAACGATAATGAAAGCGAGGCAAGCGCTGTGCAGATACTAAAATCTTCGGAAGACTATTTGGAAGCGATGTTGATGATGCAGGAACGTCATGGGTATATACGGTCGATCGATATAGCGGCGGAGCTGGGGGTAACGAAGCCGAGCGTGAGTTATGCGACCAAGCGGCTGCGTGAGAACGGGTATATACTGATGGGTAAGGACGGGTTGATTACGCTGACGGATAAGGGGATGGAGATAGCGGCGCGCATGTATGAGCGGCATAAGCTGCTGACGACTATCCTGATGCACATAGGTGTCAATCCGCAGACGGCGCGGGAGGACGCATGCAAGATCGAGCATGACCTGAGCGAGGAGACGTTCGACGCGATACGCGCGTTTGTGCGCAAGGCTCAGACGCAGGGCATGTAAAGGCAGAGCGCATAGTCATATGGAGGTAGCGACATGGATGGCAGCACGCTTAGCGTGATACTTGGGCTTACCCTGCCGCTGACGGGCACGACGTTGGGCGCGGCGATGGTATTTTTCATGCGCCGCGAGCTGGGCGACAGGACGCAGAAGGCGCTAATGGGCTTTGCGTCAGGCATAATGATAGCGGCCTCGGTATGGTCGCTTTTGATTCCGGCAATGGACATGGCGCGCGAGCTGGGCCAGAGCGAGTGGCTGCCCGCGGTAGGCGGCTTTTTAACGGGCATAGGCTTCCTGCTCATATTAGACATGGCCATTCCGCACCTGCACATGTATGCGGATAATCCGGAAGGCCCGCCGGTACGCTGGCGCAGGACGCTAATGCTGACGCTGGCGGTAACTCTGCACAACCTTCCGGAGGGCATGGCGGTAGGCGCAGCCTTAGCGGGCGCGCTCTCCGGCAGTGCGGCGATGCCGGCGGCAGGCGCGTTCGCCTTATCCCTGGGCATAGCGATCCAGAACTTCCCCGAGGGTGCAATAATCTCAATGCCTTTGCGAGCGGAAGGCATGACCAAATCGCGCTCATTCCTCTGCGGCTTCGCCTCCGGCACGGTAGAGCCGATAGGCGCAGCCCTGATGCTCCTTCTAACCTCCGCCCTAAGCAGCGCCCTCCCGTTCATACTCTCCTTCGCGGCGGGCGCTATGATCTACGTCGTAATCGAAGAACTAATCCCCGAAGCCCAATCCGAACCCCACTCCAACGCAGGCACAATCGGCGCAGCTCTCGGATTTGCGCTAATGATGGCTTTGGATGTTATGCTTTAAGGGGGACGAGGGGTTACGTGTTCTTTCTTTTCGGAAGAAAAG
>USEE01000157.1 GCA_900553645.1 uncultured Eubacteriales bacterium | reverse complement strand
CCGCCGACGGCCTCGGTGATCCACATCGGGTCGCCGCCGAACAGCTCGTTATAGTCAGGCGTACGCAGGTGGCGCGCCATGCGCAGGTGCAGCACGAAATCGTCCATGACCTCCTGCGCCTGAGTTTCGGTCATAAGACCCGCATTTATGTCGCGCTCGAAGTATATATCAAGGAATGTGGACGTGCGGCCCAGGCTCATCGCCGCGCCGTTCTGCTCCTTGATGGCGGCGAGGTAGGCCATATACAGCCACTGCACCGCTTCCTTGGCGTTTTCGGCGGGACGGGTTATGTCGAAGCCATATGACGCGCCCAGCGTTATCATGTCCTTGAGCGCCTTTATCTGATCGGACAACTCCTCGGCGCAGCGAATTTCCTTTTCGGTGGTAGGCACTTCGCCAAGCTTGTCCTTGTCCTTCTGCTTTTCCTCGATCAGGCGGTTAACGCCGTACAGCGCCACGCGGCGATAGTCGCCGATGATGCGGCCGCGGCCGTATGCGTCGGGCAGGCCGGTCAGCAGTCCGACGTGACGTGCTTCGCGTACATCCTTGGTATAGGCAGAGAACACGCCGTCGTTGTGGGTCTTGTGATACTTGAATTCTTCCTCGATTTTGGGCGATACCTGATAGCCGTACTGCTTGCACGCCTCGCGCACCATTCGCATACCGCCGAACGGGTTGCACGCGCGCTTGAGCGGCTCGTCGGTCTGAAGGCCGACTATGATTTCGTTGTCTTTGTCCAGATAGCCCGGCCCGAACGCAGTGCTGGTGATTACGGTTTCGGTATCGATTTTGAGCACGCCGCCCTTTTCGCGCTCTTTTGCCAGCAGCGCGTCAAACTTTTCGCGCAATGCGATCGTGCGGGGCGTAGCCTTAGTAAGGAAGGAGCCGTCGCCGTCATAGGGCGTATAGTTTTTTTGAATAAAGTCGCGGACGTTTATTTCGGTTTCCCAGATGCCACTTTTGAAGCTTTCCCATGCGTTTGCCATTATGTTTCCTCCTGTTGGTGTCGTGCTGTCTCTTTTCACGTTCAGATATTTGAACGAAAAAAAGGACAGCATCGCGTTACTTAGTTGCGACACTGCCCAGACGGTCGGCCTTATGGATGCGGCGATTTTACGCCCACATCCGCACTCAACCCCGCTCCCTGGTGGTTGCCCACCTTAATATCCGTCAGTCACGGGTGAGATGTGTTGAGGTAAGCATATCATACTGCCGCAGGTAAGACAAGTTAACCACGTCGATTTTTCGATTGAGCTTTCGAGTATGATATGTTTATTTAGGCGATAATGCAAGGGCTGTCCCTTGACGAGACAGCCTGAAAGTATACCTGTTAGCAAACGCATTACAGCGTCACGCCGCCCTTAAATATGGAAATCTCCCGGAAGCCGCGCTCCTCCGCCTTAACGCGCTTGCCCGACGCGGTTTCCAGCACCGCGTCCATCAGCCGCGCCGCAGTTTCGTCCAGAGTCGCACTTCCGTCGGCCACAACACCGGTATTAAAGTCAATCCACATGCGCTTCTTTTCATACAGCGGAGTATTGGTTGACAGCTTCATAGTGGGCGCAGGCGCGCCGAACGGAGTTCCCCGCCCGGTTGTGAACAGTATCATATGCGCCCCGGCGGCAGTCAGCGCCGTCGAGGACACCAGATCGTTGCCCGGCCCGTACAGCATGTTAAGCCCTCTCTCCGTCACCGCGTCGCCGTAACCTATCACGTCCATTATCGGCGCGGAGCCGCCCTTCTGCACACAGCCGCAGGACTTGTCCTCCAGCGTGGTTATGCCGCCCTGTCTGTTGCCGGGGCTGGGGTTGTCGTAAACCACCTCGTTATGGCTGATGAAGTACTCCTTAAATCCATTAATCATATCCACAGCCTTGTGGAAAACTTCTTCTCTGGCACAGCGGTTCATTAAGAAGCCCTCCGCGCCAAACATCTCGGGCACCTCGGTAAGCACAGTCGAGCCGCCCTGCGCCACCAGCATATCCGAGAACCTGCCCACTACCGGATTGGCGGTTATGCCCGACAGCCCGTCCGAGCCGCCGCACTTCATGCCTATCACCAGTTCGGACGACGGAGTTTCCTCGCGCTTAAATCCGCCCGCGTATTCGGCGCACTGCTCCAGCGCTTCGCGGCACGCGGCCATCTCGTCCTCTACCTGCTGACAGGTCACGAACTTTACGCGCTTCGGGTCATATTCGCCCAGTTCGCCAACGAACTGCTCGTGTGTCAGATTTTCACAGCCAAGACTGAGCACCAGCACTGCGCCCGCGTTGGGGTGCCTTGCCAGCGCCGCAAGCAGCTTGCGCGTCTGCGCATGGTCTGCGCCCGTCTGAGAACAGCCGAACGGATGCGTGAAGGTATACAGCCCATCAATGCTGCCCTTAACCAAGTCCTGATTGTCGCGCGCCACGGCCTTGGCCACGTCGTTTACACAGCCCACGATGGGGATTATCCATATCTCGTTGCGTATGCCCACCCTGCCGTCCGGGCGGCGATAGCCCATGAACGTGCGCGCGGGCTGCGGCTTTAGGTAATGCACCTGCGGCGTATATGTATATTCGATCTCGCCGGACAGGTTGGTTATCATGTTATGAGTGTGAACCCAGTCGCCCGCGCTTATGGTCTGTGTCGCGTGGCCTATCGAAAAGCCGTACTTCACGACCTGTGTGCCCGGCTGCATGTCGCACAGCGCCATCTTGTGGCCCTGCGGAATTTCGGCACCCGCCTTAACACCCATAAACTCGGTTCCGGCGGGTATGGCGTGCAGCGCCACGGCCACGTTGTCGGCGGGATTTATCCTGATAAAATCGGGCATAGTTTGCTCCTTAACCGGCGGCACACGCTCAGGCATTCGGTGGCCGCCTACTTTTTCCACAGATTAATCGGCAAAGGCCGGAAAACAGCCGACCGTACCCTGCTATTATAGCAATCGCCGACGGAGCTTTCCAGCCTTCATCCTATATTATTGGTTCAGTCAGTCAATCTTTGAAAAGTCCAGCATGACCTTGAGCATGTGCGCGCTGTTCTCGCTGAACTCCTTAAACGCCTTTGGCGCGTCGGCGAACGAGTACATGTTGGTGATTATCTTTTCCAGATCGACCTTGCCCGCGTTGACCAGATCGATAAGTTCGATAAAGTCCTTCTTGAGGGCGTTGCGGCTGCCGAACACGTTCAGCTCCTTTTTCTGGAGCAGGGTGAAGTTAAAGTCCAGATTCTGCTTGCCCACGCCGATGAGCACCACGCGCGCGCCGAACGCCGCCGCGTCGATGCAGTTCTGGAACGTGGAGGGCAGACCCACGGCCTCGATACACACGTCAAAGCCATTGTTGACCTGCGCGCCGTTTATCTCGGTCGTGCCGGTTATTTCGGCCACGGCCTTGCTCAGCGCGTCGGGACTGCTGTTGACTATCGTGCCCGCGAATCCGAACACGTCCATCGCGTATTTCAGTTTTTCCTCGGCCACGTCGCACAGGTATACCTCGCCGCCCAGCGCCTTTGCGGCGTTTGCAGCCAGCACGCCTATCGTGCCCGCGCCCACGACCAGTACCTTGTCGCCCTGACGTATGCCCGCGCGCTGCACGCCGTGATAGCTGATGCAGAACGGCTCTATCGCGGCCAGCAGCTTTGCGCTCAGGCCCTTGCCGTCGTATATGCGTTCCAGCGGCATCGTGATGTATTCACAGAACGCGCCGTCACGCTGGCAGCCCATCGTCTGGTTGTCCATGCACGCGTTGACTATGCCCCGGCGGCAGCTGGAGCACTTGGTGCAGTTGAAGTACGGGTTGCAGGTGACTATCATGCCCTTTTTAAGGCCATATTCGTTGTCGTCCACTTCCACTATCTCGGCGCTGAACTCGTGGCCGGGTATGCGCGGATAGCTGAAATACGCGAACGTGCCGCGGTAGGAGCCGAGATCACTGCCGCATATGCCGCCGTACAGCACCTTCAAAAGCGCCTCGCCCGGCTTGCGCACCGGCATTGCGATTTCGCGAATCTCCACCTCGCCGGGAGCGTTTATATAGATAGCCTTCATATTAAAAGACCTCCGTTTTGTCATAATATATTCAGGGCAGTTCACGGCTGTCAGCGGGTTCTGTCAACGTACTTCTCGTTCCAGATTACCGCGGTCTTCATCGGCGCGGCCTTGCTGTAAATCTTGTTGTTGTACGCGCCGATGGGATCGGCGGTGAACTCGTCCTTGTCGATCAGCTCGACTATTTCGTTATAACGGCTCTTTTCCAGAATGCGGATAGCTTCCTCCATATGATCCTGACGGAAGTTGATCGAGCCCATTATGAGCTGGTTCTGGAAACCGAACGGCATGGTCGCAAAGTCGATTACCGGGCCGAGCGAGAAGCTGTTGTATATGCCGTTGCAGCCCAGCACGCCGTACTTAAATGCGATCTCATGCTCTATGTTTGCGCCGCTGCACCCTATAAACACGGTCGCGCGGCCGCCCAGCCGTTCTTCTATCGCCGCCGCCAGTTCTTCGTTGGTGGCAAAATTGCTCTTTACGTAGTCGGCCTTGGCCTGCTTGAGTGCGAAGGACACCTTGGGGCTGTCCTCGTCGCTGCGCGCCACGAACACGATCTTCGCATCGGGATACCGCTGGCGAATCAGGTCGCCGATAAACATGCCGGTGGTGCCCAGTCCGAATATGCACACGCGCTGGAAC
>USEE01000156.1 GCA_900553645.1 uncultured Eubacteriales bacterium | reverse complement strand
GAGCAAATACTGCGTAAGGTTCAACCGCGCGGAGGGCAAGACGCTGATCGTGCTCAAGCCCTGCGACACGCTGTCGTTTAACCAGCTGTGCAAGGAGCACCGCGTTAACCGCGAAAACTTCTATATAATAGGCGCAGGCTGCAAGGGCATGACCGACGAAAATGGTCTGCTGCTCAAGTGCAAGACCTGTAAGGGCAAGAATTTTGAGGTAGTCGACGAAGTAATCGACGACGATGCGTGCCACGACGTGCCCGAATCCAACCGCTTTGAAGAAGTGGCCAAGCTGGAAAGCATGACCCACGAGGAGCGCTTCGAGTTCTGGCGCGGCGAACTGAGCCGCTGCATCCGCTGCAACGCGTGCCGCAATGTCTGTCCCGCATGTACGTGTCAGAAGTGCGTGTTCGATAACCCCAATTCGGGCGTGGCGGCCAAGGCCAACACCACCGACTTTGAGGAGAACATGTTCCACATAATCCGCGCGTTCCACGTCGCGGGCCGCTGCACCGACTGCGGCGAGTGCTCGCGCGTATGCCCGCAGCATATACCGCTGCACCTGCTCAACCGCAAGTTCATAAAGGACATCGACGAGCTGTACGGCGATTATCAGGCGGGCGAAGGCACTGAGGAGCGCACTCCGCTGACCACCTACACCAAGACCGACGTTGAGCCCAGCATTGTGCGCGAAAGGGGGAACGCCTGATGCGTAAGTTTAGGGCCGCTGATATTGAAAAGATCGTAAAGAGCATCCCCTGCCCCGTGTATGCGCCCGTCGAGAAGGAAAAGGTTGTCGTATACGACCGTTACGAGGACGGCGAGACGCTGCGCTTTGATACCTGCAATACCGACAAGTCCCCCAAGGACGTGCTGTTCCCGCAGTGGGAAGATCTGATGCACTTCCGCATGGAGGGCAAGACTATAGAGCTGACCGAGCAGCAGCGCTGCGCCGAGGATTATGTGATATTCGGCATACGCGCGTGCGATATTCGCGCGTTTAAGGTGCTGGACAAGGTATTCCTGGCCGATCCGGTGGATACCTACTACGCCGCGCGCCGCGAGCACGGCATACTGGTTGCCATTGCGTGCAGCGATCCTGAGGACAGCTGCTTCTGCACCACGTTCGGCATCGACCCGGCACAGCCCGAGGCCGACGTCGTGCTGTGGAAGAAGGGCGACGAGTACTATGCAAAGTCCTATACCGAAAAGGGCGAAAAGCTGATGGCCGCGTGGGAGACCAGTGAGGCGGGCGAAGGCGATGTGGACGATGTTAAGGCTGAAATCAAGGCCAAGATTGACTCCAAGCCGTTTGCGCATCTGAACCTTACCGGCATCGACGGCGATCACCTGAACGAGCTGTTCAACTCGCCCAAGTGGGAGCGCCTGTCCATGCCCTGCCTGGGCTGCGGCACCTGCACGTTTGTGTGCCCGACCTGCCAGTGCTATGACATACGCGACTACGACACCGGCCACGGTGTGCAGCGTTATCGCTGCTGGGACAGCTGCATGTACTCCGACTTTACGCTGATGGCGGCCACCACGCCGCGTCCCACGCAGATGCAGCGTTATCGCCAGCGTTTCATGCACAAGCTGTGCTATTTCCCGGCAAACAACGACGGCATGTATTCCTGCGTAGGCTGCGGCCGCTGCGTGAAGAAGTGCCCGATGAATCTGAACATCGTTAAAGTGATAAAGGCGCTGGGGGAGGAAACGAAATGAGTAATGAGAGCCTGGTGCCGCATATAGGCATCGTAACCGACGTGCGCGTGGACACGCCCGACGTAAAGACGTTCCGCGTGCAGGCGCTCACCGGCGGCAAGGTGTTCGAGCATATGCCCGGCCAGTGCGCGATGCTGTCCATACCGGGCGTGGGCGAGGCGATGTTTTCGATAACCTCGTCGCCCACGAACCATGAATTTATGGAGTTTTCGATAAAGAAGTGCGGGTGTCTGACCACATGGCTGCATCAGATGGACGTGGGCCAGCAGATCACCATCCGCGGCCCGTACGGCAAGCCCTTCCCGGTCGAGACCGAACTCAAGGGTCAGGATCTGCTGTTCATCGCCGGTGGTATCGGCCTTGCGCCTCTGCGCTCCGTAATCAACTACGTGCGCGACAATCGCGAGAACTATGGCAAGATAAACATCGTATACGGCTCCCGTTCCAAGGACGATCTGGTGGACTATCCCGAGATCACCAACGAATGGTGCAAGGAAGCCGGCATCAACGTGCACCTGACGATAGACCGTCCGCAGGAGGGCTGGGACGGCCATGTAGGATTTGTGCCCAACTATGTTACCGAGCTGGGCTTTGACCCGCAGGGCAAGGTACTGGTCTGCGGCCCGCCCATCATGATAAAGTTCGTGCTGCAGGGCCTGGACAAGCTGGGCTTCGACCGCACGCAGGTGTTCACTACGCTTGAAATGCGCATGAAGTGCGGCATAGGCAAGTGCGGCCGCTGCAACGTGGGCAACAAGTACGTATGCAAGGACGGCCCCGTGTTCCGCTTTGACGAGCTGGGCGAGCTGCCGGACGAGTATTAATAGCATACTCACCCTACGGACATATGACGGAGGAAAGCAATATGGTTAACGTCTATCTGATGGGCAAAAAGTACGAGGTGCCCGAGGGACTTACTATTATGGGCGCGATGGAATACGCGGGTTACAAGCTGGTGCGCGGCTGCGGCTGCCGCAACGGCTTCTGCGGCGCGTGCGCAACCGTGTATCGCATAAAGGGCGAGCGCGAGCTGCACGCTGCGCTGGCCTGTCAGACCACCGTGCAGGAAAACATGTACATCGCCACCCTGCCCTTCTTCCCGCTGGAGAAGCAGGTGTACGATATAAACGAGATTAAGCCCGACGCGCAGGTCATGATGCAGCTGTACCCGGAAATCTACTCCTGCATAGGCTGCAACGCGTGCACCAACGCGTGCACCCAGGGCCTTAACGTAATGCAGTACATCGCGGCGGCGCAGCGCGGCGACTTCAAGACCTGTGCCGAGCTGAGCTTTGACTGCGTAATGTGCGGCGTATGTTCTTCCCGCTGCCCGGCGGGCATATCGCACCCGCAGGTTGCCGAGCTGGCGCGCCGTCTGAACGGTAAGTACATTGCGCCCGAGGCCAAGCATCTGACCCAGCGCGTAAAGGAAATTCAGGACGGTCTGTGCGAGGCCGAGCTGGAAGCCATAATGGCCAAGCCGGTTGACGAGCTAAAGGAACTGTACAACCACCGCGTGATTGAGAAATAAGGAGGCGACAGATATGAACTTCACTCCCGAAATGCTGGCCTCCATGGCGAAGGTAGAGGCCGCGCGCGAGGCCAATATCGCGCTGGAACCCCGCCGCATGGACGCGGACGAAAAGGACGCGCTGCTGCGCGCGTATCACCCGGACTACCGCGAGGACGGCTTTGGCGTAATCAAGGTCGGCCCCAACGCGGGTCAGAAGGCTCCGGTCGAGCTTTTGAAGATGCTGGAAGCCAAGAGCCGCGTAAGCGAGCTGAAGGTAGACCTTGACAAGATCGACTACGACGTTGACGTACTTGTAATCGGCGGCGGCGGAGCCGGTTCTTCGGCGGCAATCGAGGCGCACAATGCGGGCGCGAACGTAATGATCGTGACCAAGCTGCGCATCGGCGACGCCAACACCATGATGGCCGAGGGCGGCATCCAGGCCGCCGACAAGCCCGGCGACTCGCCCGCCCAGCACTATCTGGACGTAATGGGCGGCGGCCACTATGCCAACATCCCGGAGCTGGTAAAGAAGCTGGTCAACGACGGTCCGGACGCCATCAAGTGGCTGAACGAACTGGGCGTTGAGTTTGACAAGGACGCCGAGGGCAACATGATGACCACGCACGGCGGCGGTACTTCCCGCAAGCGTATGCACGCGGCGAAGGACTATTCGGGCGCTGAGATCATGCGCACGCTGCGCGACGAGGTACTCAACCGCGGCATACCGGTAGTTGACTTCACCTCTGCCGTTGAGCTTATCAAGGACGAGAACGGCCGCTGCTGCGGCGCTGTTCTGCTCAACATGGAGACGGGCGAGGTTATGGTTGCGCGTGCGAAGGCTGTCATACTGGCGACCGGCGGCGCGGGCCGTATGCACTATCAGGGCTTCCCGACCTCGAACCACTATGGCGCGACGGCGGACGGTCTGGTGCTGGGCTATCGTGCGGGCGCGAAGCTGCTGTATCAGGACACTCTGCAATACCATCCGACCGGTGTTGCATTCCCGAACCAGATTTACGGCGCGCTCGTTACCGAGAAGGTACGTTCGCTGGGTGCGAAGGTTATCAACCGCGAGGGCGTAGCGTTCGTTCATCCTCTGGAGACGCGCGACGTTGAGGCTGCGGCGATCATTCGCGAGTGCTCGACCGACCGCAATCTGGGTGTGGATGCGCCCAACGGCAAGGCTGTATGGCTGGACACCCCGATGATCGACAAGATTAACGGCGAGGGCACCTTGGAGCGTCGTCTGCCCGCGATGCTGCGCATGTATCTGAAGTACGACATCGACATGCGCAAGGTTCCGATACTGATCTACCCGACACTGCACTATCAGAACGGCGGCGTAGAGATCAACGACCGCGACGAGACGTGCGTACCCGGCCTATATGTGGCCGGTGAGGCCGCCGGTGGTATCCACGGCCGCAACCGTCTGATGGGCAACTCGCTGCTCGACGTAATCGTATTTGGCCGCAACGCGGGCAAGGTAGCC
>USEE01000155.1 GCA_900553645.1 uncultured Eubacteriales bacterium | reverse complement strand
CTAACGTGCGCTTTGGCTGCTGGCTGCTCAACTACCTGTACACGCGCTTCGACAACGACAGCCGCAAGGCGCTGGCGGCATATAATGCGGGTCAGGGCAATGTGGATAAGTGGCTGACTCAGCCTGAATACTCGTCGGACGGCATAAAACTCGATCATATACCTTTCAAGGAAACGCGCAATTACGTAAAGAAGGTCAAGGCGGCGCACGATATATACCTTGAACTGTATTACAGCAATGAAAGCGAAGCAGCCTGACGCGAAGGGATACGCATATAGATGAAGAAATTTTTGTGCATTGTACTTGCGCTCATTATGGGACTTATGTGCTGCGGAGGTGCGTACGCCGACGACTGGTCGGCGTCGTTCATATTGGCGATGGTTACGGATACCGCGACCGAGCTTAATCCGCTCAAGGCAAAAAATCGCGACGTGATTTCGATCGACATGCTGGTATATGAAAGCCTTATCGAGCTGGACGATACCGGCAAGCCCGCGACCAGTCTAGCCACGAGCTGGACTGCCGAGGACGGCGGCTGGACGTGGTATTTCACCATACGCGAGGGCATTACGTTCCATAACGGCGCATCGCTTACCGCGGCGGACGCGGCGGCTTCCATAGAATATGTGCGCGCGAACGGCTGCGGCGCGTGGGCGCAGGTGGTGGGCGCGCTGGTTGAAAGCTGTGAAGCAACCGATACCTACACATTGCGCGTCAATGCGCGCACGCCCAGCTATGCGCTGCTTTACGCCATGACTTGCCCGATCGTGCCGTCGGGCGAGATAAGCGCCGCGCAGCCCTCGGGCACCGGGCCTTATACCATACTCAGCGCGTCGGCGGGTTCGCGTATGCGCCTGCGCGCCAATGAAAACTGGTGGAAGCGCACGCCCACGCTGGATACGATAGAGGTGCGCAACTTCGCCAATTTCGATTCGGCCTTGGGCCAGCTCGACATACGCGCGGTGGACGCAGTTGCCACGCGCTCCACATCGGCGGCGCGGTTCAGGGGTGTGAACGGGTATTACGTGACCGACTACGTGACGCGGCAGCTGGAATGTCTTGTGCCCAACCTGAAATCGTCTAGCCCGATGAGCGTGCTCAACGTGCGTCAGGCGGTAATGGAGGCGCTGGATAAACAGGCGCTTATATCGAACGTGTACCTGTCCATGGCCACTCAGGCCGACGCGTGCGTGCCGCCGGGAGACTGGCTGTACGAGCCGCTGGCCGAGGTATATGACAGCGACCAAAATGGCGCGCGCACATATCTGGCGGCGGCAGGGTGGACAGATGTGGACGGCGACGGTATAATGGAGAAGCAGACGTCCGGTGGAAGCTATGAGCAGCTCGACATAAAGATAATCACGTATGAGGAGCCGGACTACCCCTCGCGGCAGGATGCGGCTACGCTGATTGCCGAGCAGCTAAGTCAGGTAGGCTTCAACGTGACAATCGCCGTGATGGAGCAGAGCGAGCTTATTAAGACCATGAAGAGCGGCGACTACGATCTGGCGCTGGTGGGCTACTACCTCAGCATGGCGCCCGACTATACGTTCATGCTGGGCAGCGACGGCGATTCCAACCTGAACGGTTATTCGTCGGTGCAGATGGACGCGGCGCTCAGCGACGCGCTTACCTCGGTCGCGGAGAGCGATTTTCAGTCCGCGATAGACCATGTTCAGATGATCGTGGCGCAGGACCTGCCGGTTCTGTCGCTGTATTTCCGCGGCGGGTCGCTGGTAAGCTATCTGGATATGTCGAGCCTGGACGGGCTTAGCGAACTAAATACATATAACGGCCTCGAATACTGGCAGGGTGTGGCAGGCTAAGATTATCGGGGGACGGATTATGCTCGAGAGTATAACCGGGCCGCGCGACTTAAAGGCGATGAGCGAGGACGAGCTGAAGACGCTCGCCGACGAACTGCGCAGCGAGATTATCGCGACGGTTGCGCGCACGGGGGGGCATCTGGCAAGCAATTTGGGCACGGTGGAGCTTACGATTGCGCTGCATTGCGAGCTGGACTGTCCACACGACAAGCTTTTGTTCGACGTGGGGCATCAGGCCTACGCGCATAAGCTGCTTACGGGAAGGTACAAGACATTCGGTACGCTCAGACAGCAGGGCGGCATAAGCGGCTTTCCGCGCCGCAGTGAAAGCGAATACGATTCGTTTTCGGTGGGTCATGCCTCGACCGCAATATCGGCGGCGCTGGGCATGGCGCGCGCGCGCGACGCGCTGGGCGACGATTATCAGGTGGTGGCCGTCGTGGGCGACGGCGCGCTCACCGGCGGCATGTGCTACGAAGCGCTTAACGATTTAGGCACTACGCGCACGCACATGACTATAATACTCAACGATAACGAGATGTCGATTGCGCGCAACGTGGGCGCGCTTTCGCGGCATCTGACCAGATTGCGCAATTCCAGCACGTACCGCGCGACGAAGGCGCTGGTGCGCTCGCGCCTGGGGCGGTTAAAGCACATCGGCCCCATGCTGATAAGCGCGCTGGAGCATATAAAAGACGCGCTTAAACAGGTGCTTGTGCGCGGATCGTTTTTTGAAGTGTTTGGGTTGGAATACATCGGCCCGGTTGACGGTCACGACATACGCGCATTGCGCGAGGCATTGAGACATGCAAAGGCAGCGGACAGACCAGCGCTCCTGCACATAATCACGCAAAAGGGCAAAGGTTACGCGCCGGCCGAGAATATGCCGGAGCGCTTTCACGGCACTGCGCCGTTCTTTATAGAAACCGGCGAAGCGCAGTCGCCCGGCAGTGGATTAAACAGCGACGAAATGGCCGCCGAGCTGCACACCGTGATGAAACGCGATCCGCGCGCGATTGGCATAACCGCAGCCATGCCGTCGGGCACGGGCATGGACGTGGTCGGCGTGCGCAATCCGGGGCGCGTGTTTGACGTGGGCATAGCCGAGGAACACGCGATGACGCTGGCGGCGGGCATGGCGGCGGCGGGCGCGCGGCCGTATGTGTGCCTGTACTCGACGTTCCTGCAGCGCGCGTTCGATCAGGTGATACACGACGTGGCGCTGGATAAGCTGCCGGTATGCCTGTTGATAGACCGCGCGGGTGCTGTGGGCGCTGACGGCGTTACGCATCAGGGCGTGTTCGATATGGCGTTTTTGAGCATAGTGCCCGGTATGCGCGTGATGTCGCCCAGGTGCGGCAAGGAGCTGCGGCTGATGGTGGACTTTGCGTCGCGGCTGGACGCGCCGTGCGCAATCCGCTATGCCAAGGACGCGGACGAGGACATATGCGGCGGCATTGCGCCGATACGCGACGGGCGCTGGGAGCGGGTCAGGCTGGCTAACGGCAAGGCGGGCGCAGGCGATTCAGATTGCGACGTTACGCTGATTGCGGTGGGCTGCATGGTAAACGTTGCGCTTCAGGCGAGTGAAATGCTGGCTGAGAAGGGCGTTAAGGCGAATGTGATAAACGCACGCTTTGTAAAGCCGCTGGACGGGGACATGCTTTCCGAAATTTACGGCGCGGTGATTACGCTGGAGGACGGCATACTGCCGGGCGGGTTCGGTGCGGCGGTCAAGCTGTGGCTGGACGCGCGCGACGAACGCGAGGGCTGCCTGACGCACGTCGAATGTGTGGGCTATCCCGACGAGTTCATAGAGCACGCGGGCAGGAAGGCTATATTTAAGAAGTACGGGCTGGACGCGAAGAGCGTGGCGGCACGCGCGGCGCGGCTGGTTCAGGGCGAGTCTGCGTCATAATACGAATGCGGAGGTACGCAAAGTGGCAGAAAGGCTGGATCAGGCGCTGGTCAGGCGCGGGCTGATCGATTCGCGCGAGCGCGCGCAGGCGCTCATAATGGAGGGTCGGGTCTATATATTCGAAAACAAGGCGCTCAAGCCGTCGCAGAAGGTAGAGGACAGCGATGAAGTGACCATACGCGGCGAGCTGAATCCGTTCGTCAGCCGCGGCGGCCACAAGCTGGCTAAGGCGATGGACGTGTTCGCGATAAATGCGCAGGACGTGGCTGCAGTTGACATAGGCGCATCCACGGGCGGCTTCACCGACGTGCTTCTGCGCGCGGGCGCGAAGAAGGTTTACGCAATCGACGTAGGTTATGGTCAGCTTGCCTATAAACTGCGCGCTGACGAGCGCGTTGTCGTGATGGAGCGCACCAATGCTCGCTATATCGAACCGGGCATGTTTGACGAGATTCCGACGCTGGGAGTGACCGACGTAAGCTTTATATCGCTTAAGCTGATACTGCCGCCCGCGCTTGCCATCGTAAAGGAGCGCTTCGTGGCGCTGATTAAGCCGCAGTTCGAGGCGGGGCGCGAGCGCGTGGGCAAAAAGGGCGTGGTGCGCGACCCGCAGGTGCATGAGGATGTGGTACGCGACATAGTGAACTTCGTGCCCACACTGGGCTGGCATGTGCAGGGGCTTGATTTCTCGCCGATAACCGGGCCGGAGGGCAACATGGAGTTCCTGTGTGACATGGCTCCGGGTACGGCGGGGCAGATCGACGATTTGCTTATCCCGCAGGTTGTCGCGCGCGCGCATGAGACGCTGGGCAAGCATTGATAGTGCCGGTTCAGGCAGGGCAAAATGCGAAAAGCTACGGCTTATACCTATCAATTGCCTATGTATAAACGCTTTGTTTAGGCATTGTCTTGCCATATTCCTAGCGTGTGTCTCAAAAATTCCGGAGTACGCAATTTCGGGCGTCGCTGCGCCATTTCTG
>USEE01000154.1 GCA_900553645.1 uncultured Eubacteriales bacterium | reverse complement strand
CTATTATTCCTTCGTGATAGTCGGCGCGGCCGATTCCATCACCCCGTTTGCGCAGGAGTTCGTAAACGCGGTTGCGGAGATCGACGCGGTAGGCTAATTAAGTGCAGTAAAAAAACGCGCGGTGCCTGAGCGCATCGCGCGTTTTTTTATGCTTTTATTCTTCCGGCTTAGTCTCCAGCGACAGCGGATAATCGCCCAGATGCTTTACCTTGAAGCCCGCCTTGCGGTACTCGTCGTAGTTAAACGCCTCCAGCTCGTCTATCGCAAGCTTATGGAATTCGTAGAAGTTGTGCCACCACTCGTAGCCGCTGCCCAGGCTGGCATTTAGATACGCGTCGGCGATGTCGCAGCCCATCTGCGGCGCGACGTAAAACGCGCCCATCGCCAGCACGTTAACGCCGTTGCCGGTTATCGCGCGCAGCGCCGCGGGCACCGACTCGACCACGCCCGCGTGTACGTGCGGGCACTTGCTGGCCGCGATATGTATGCCCATTCCCGTGCCGCAGAACGCCAGCGCGCGCTCGTACTCGCCCTCGGCGATCTTCGCGCCTATGCGCAGGCCCACGCGATGGAACATGTTCTCGGTATCGTTATCGTCGGGCGACTTTACGCCCACGTCCTCGATCTCCCAGCCCTTGGCCTTGAGGTGCGCGACGACCGCCTCTTTAAGCGGATAGCCCGCAAAATCCGCGCCCACGACCAGTTTCTTATCCTTAACCATCTTCATAATACATACCGCCTTTCCGTGCAATGCGCCGCACATGCGCCGCGTTGTAACAACACGATTACATGATAATGATACCATCCGGCGAGTATTATGTCAATAGTTAACAATGTGTGCCATGAACTACTGCCTAAGCCGTGCTTAATCCCGGCGCAGATATTCGCGCACCAGCACTGCCGCGCCGCCCAGCATCATAATCACGCCTATCCAGAATGGCCATGCGATGCCCGTATAAAACAGTCCCGTACCGAACGGCCCCCACTCGTTAAAGAACCACGTCGTGGTCTGCGCGAACTGCTGCGCCAGCACCAGCGACGTGACTAAACTCGCCAGCCCGATCGTAAGTACGCATATGCCGAACACTATCCTGAACATGCGCTGACGTTCGACGCGCGCCGCGTTCGCGGGCTGTGCGGGCGCGGGCACGCCCGGGGTGACCTGTACATCGTCGCTGTCGTCTATCAGCAGGTAATCCGTGCTTACGCCGAACAATTTGCTCAATTGTATCACCTTGTCCACATCGGGCGTTGCGTCGCCCGTCTCCCAACGCGAGACCGCCTGCCGCGTCACGTCCATTTCGTTTGCCAGCGCTTCCTGCGACATGCCGCGTATTTTGCGCTGCATCGTTATCTTTTCGCCTATACTCATTTGTCCGTCCTCCTTTGGAACATGTCAGCATTATATCCCATCAGGCGCTCAAATACCAGCGCGGCAAGCTGGAATTTCGGCAATCGGCGCGCGGCAATTGCGCAATTTGAGGTTGCGGAGCGATTTTTCGCGGGCAAATAGCCGTTTTTGCATGTACAGGCATAAAAAGTCGGGAGCGCGTGACTTCATGCGCTCCCCTGTTCGTTTAGTCGATCAGCGGCTCTATCAGGCTCTTAAGCAGTTCATAGGTTATCGAGCCGACTTTGTTATATACGATTCTGCCCTCAGCGTCCACAACAACAGTCATGGGAAGCATTGTCGAGCCGCCCAGCGACGCAATTACACTGCCGTCGCTGTCCAGCGCAAACGGCATCGTGTAGCCCTGTCCGTCCAGATATTCCTGCACGTCGTCGGTGATAAGCTCGGAATGAATCGCGACAAGTTCTATCTTATCCGATAATTCGTCGTATATCTTCTGGAAATGCGGCAGTTCGTTCACGCACGGCGTGCACCACGTCGCCCAGAAGTTAATTATTACCGGCTTGCCCTTACAGGCGCTGCGGCTGAACTCGCCGCCATCTGTGCCATACAGCGGCACTGTGAAGTCGGGGCACATCATACCCACTTCACTGCCCACCTGAGCATCGGCCGCTTCCTGCGCGGGAGCCTGCGTCGGCGCGTCAGTCGCACTCGGCTGATTAGCTGCGGCTTCAGCAGTAGTGCTTGCCGTTGGTTCAGGCGTAGTCGTAGGCGCGGCTTCAGTTGTCTGAACAGTTGCCGTCGGTTGAGGCGCGGCCGGCTTATTATTGTTCTCTGGCTTATTTACGAACCACATCACACCCGCGAGCAGCGCCAGCGCAAGCCCCCAGCATACGGCTGAGCGCGTCCGGCGGCGCTTGCTATCGGTGGAAGTATTGCTTACTTCGCTGCCGCGCAGTGCGAGTTTGCCGCCCTTCCAGCTTATCGCGCCGGTGGGGCACTCGCCTATGCAGCCGCCGCACTGTATACACTCATGATCGCCGACATGCCTGATGTCCACCTTACAATGGCTCACACAGCGGCCGCAGTCGGTGCATTTGCCCGCGTCCACCTTAACGCCCAACAGCGATATGCGCGCGAACAGCCCGTATATCGCGCCCAGCGGACACATGAAGCGGCAGAAGGCCCGGTACACGAACGCGCACGATGCGAATATCGCGACCATTATCACGAACTTGCGCGTAAAAAGTATGCCCAGCATCGAGAACTTATCCGCGTTGGCCGGGTTCGCGAGCAGTCCTATCGCGCCCTCGAACGTACCGGCGGGACAGATGTATTTGCAGAACGCGGGCACTGGGAATTTCTGTGCGGCATAGCTTAGCGGGATTATGACCACGAATATGGCCAATATCACGTATTTCAGCCACGACAGTACGCGCGTGAAGCGGTTCTTGCGCAGCTTGGGCACAGGTATTTTATGCAGCAATTCCTGAATAAGCCCCAGCGGGCACAGCCAGCCGCATATCGTGCGCCCCAGCGTAAGCCCAAGCAGCAGCAGTATGCCCAGCACATACGCAGGCGCGCGATTGCCCGACGACGCGAGCGCGTTTTGCAGTGCGCCCAGCGGACACGCGCCCACCGCGCCTGGACAGGAATAGCAGTTGAAGCCCGGCACGCACACGTTCTTGAGCGGGCCGGTATAGATTTCGCCCTCGATAAAGCCCTTCACATGGGCGTTGTACAGCAGCGCCGCATAGACCTGAATCATTCTGCGCCGCGTGGGCTTATGCGCCGCCCACCATGTCTTTAACTTATCCAAGTCCTATACACTCCGTACATATATTTATCGCCTTGACCAGTACGTCCCTCATGCCGCCGTTTGCTATGCCGCAGGCAATCAGCGCCGCCGCTGCGATGTACAGCACGCCGCGCAGTATCATTTTGCCTTTGCCTGCGTTAGTCGGCTTTTTCGGCAAAGGCTGTGCAAGTTTGGGCGCTTGGGAAGCGGCTTCTGCCTCACGGGATATGCTTTTATAGCACACCTGAGCGCGGACAAACAGCGCCGCGAACGCAAGCAGTACCCACGGCCCGACATTCAGCAGCATCGCGCCCATCACGCTTTCCAATTCCCACGAGGTAAAGTTAGCGATATTAAGCAGATAAAGCGCGGCGGGCACGGCGCACAGCGCACATATCGCGCCGCATATCACCGCCGCAAGTCTGCGCTGCTTTTCTTCGGCAAGCATCGCAGGGGTTTTCTGCACGCGCGCAAGGAGCAGGTTCAGCCGGGTAGCCGGGTCGGGCACAGGCATTTGCGGCTTTTGCGGCCACAAAACGCGCTGTACAATCGCCGCACACAGCGCGGCCAGCCACAGCCAGAACGCCCACGCAATATTGATAAGGCGCACAGTCACTATCTCGCGGCTGTACACGTCGTTTATGCGCACGCCCGCGCTTGTGAAGTTGTCGGGCGCGTTGCCGACGCGATACGCGGATATGCACTGCGTAATCAACAGCGCCGCCAATAGCAGCGTTGTCAAAGCTAGCGCCGCTTCTGTCCAACGTATCCTGCCTTTTACTGTCTTTTTAGATTCGCTCATGGGCGCTCTCCTTTCGGCCACGCTTTATGCCTTGGCGTCACGCCGCCTTTTTAAGTGTTACTTCGATTTCGCCGCCGTTTGCTTCCATGACGAAGTTATCGTTCACGCGCTCGTAGCCCTCGGGCACCTTCAGTACATGCACTTCATAGGCATATGCGTTTTCGGCTTCATATAGCGACACGCCTTCCGCGTCGGATACCGCCACGGCGCAGGTCGTATCGTCGCAGAACTGAGTCATGACGCCCGCGACCGGCGCGCCCGATTCGTCAATGTACCTGACTTTGTACTGAACAGGGCCTTCAACCGCGGTGGCGGCATTTGCCTCAGCAAAAATACTGCCGTCGGCGTTCAGCAGACTAAGGCTGGTTATGTCGGAGTTACCGAGCGCATTGGCTATGCTTATGTTCAGGGCGAGCCAGTGCTCAGCCTGCTCCACGGTGCTGAGCAGCGCCGTTGCGTCGCCAGGTATGCCGCCGATCAGCGGCACTATGCTTACGCCGCACTCCAGATTGGTGAGGTCGATTGTACGGACATAACCCGCATCGTCGCGCTCCATACTGCTTATCGCGATGGATTCCATACCGGACGTACCGTTGTTAAACAGTATGTCGGCTTCGTCGGAATCGCTGTTTACGCGGATTTGGGCATTGCTGTCGTTTAGCATGTATATATTCAGACCCGTGTTTTCCTGCACTTCGCCGTTTACGGCAAGTGTAAGCTGACTTGCGTCGGTCAGCAGTTCAACCGTTACGTTGTCTGCCTCAGCATTGTTATCC
>USEE01000153.1 GCA_900553645.1 uncultured Eubacteriales bacterium | reverse complement strand
CGCAAAATCCACTCGAACTTGCGGATTGTTCCGCTTGAGACACACTCTAAGGCGCTTTTAAGCCGATGAGTATTCTGCACGTCTTAGCGCTGTTCAAAGCAGCCCTTCAAAACCGCCTTGCCGCCTGAAGCTCACTCTAAATAAACGTGTCCTTCATTGTATACTTTTAAGTGTGCCTATGTCAAGGCATATTGGCGCATATAAAATTTATTGTCGGTGTTTTTTCCTTTATATAATATGCTCAAATGCAAAATATCCGCCGCGCAGGTCAGATAAAACATGCTCATGTCAGATTTAATGTGTTCCCCTTTTGCGCGCGTTGTGATATAATCAGGATGCGCTCATGAAATCATGCGCGGTTTGGAGCACATGCTCCTAAGCTACGAAAGGTGAGATTTATCATGACATTTGCAGAAGTGTTCAAAAATGCGCAATGGGTTGGGCCGGACGCCGAATGCGCCGCGCCATATATGCGCGAGATTATTGAAATCGACGGTGAGACCTCCAGCGCCGAGATCAGCATATGCGGTCTGGGCTTCTTTGAACTGTACATAAACGGCGCGCGCGTATCGGGCGATGTATTCGCGCCGGTCACGTCCGACTACTGCAAGCGCGAATTCACGGTATGCGGCCAGCCGTTTCCCGAGGAGCTGCGCCACCGCGTATATTATGTAAAGTACGACGTGAGCGGCTATCTGCAGCCCGGCAAAAACGCGATATGCGTGGCGCTGGGGCCGGGCTGGTTCGCGCAGAACATATGGACTGATCCCGGATGCGAACCGCGCTATGGCGACGTGCGGCTGGCGTACATACTGACCGTGCGCGGCGCAGACGGTGCCCAAAGCACTTTCGTTTCCGGCCCGCAGATAAAGTGGGCGCAGGGACCGGTATGCAAGTACAATCTGTTCTGTGGCGAAGAGCAGGACATGGCGCTTAGCCGCGACGGCTGGCTGGAGCCGGAATATGACGATTCCGACTGGCGCGCGAGCCGCGTACTGGACGATCTTGATACTGCCTATCAGCCGCAGGACTGCCCCGCCGACGCGGTAGTGCGCCACATACGCCCGCGCCGCATTGGCGAAAAGGACGGCGCGGTCATTTACGATCTGGGCGAAAACATAAGCGGCACGCCGGTGCTGCTGTCGCACGGCAATGCGGGCGACGTGGTTGAAATGCGCATGGCCGAGGAGATAAAGGAGGGCGCGCTGGACGAGGCGTATGTACACTGCCAGTGCGAGCGCTTCACGCTGGACGGCGAGCCGCGCACGCTGCGCGCGCGCTTTACATGGTTCGGCTTCCGGTATTTTTCCGTCGTCGGCCCGGCGGACGTGGTCGACTGCCTTGTGATCCATTCCAACATACCCGTGACCGCCGAATTCGACAGCGACAACGAGACGCTTAACTGGCTTTTCGACGCATACATACGCACTCAGCTATGCAACATGCACGCCGGTATCCCGTCTGACTGCCCACATCTGGAGCGGCGCGGCTACACCGGCGACGGCCAGCTGGTATGTCAAAGTGCAATGATTACGCTGGACGCGCAGTCCTTCTACCGCAAATGGATGCGCGATATCGAGGATTGCCAGGACGACATAACCGGCCATGTGCAGTACACCGCGCCATACACGCGCTGCGGCGGCGGCCCGGGCGGCTGGGGCTGCGCGATCGTGCATGTGCCCTACTGCTACTACCTGCAATACGGCGACGCGGAGCCCATGCGCCGCATGCTGCCCCGGATGCTCAAATACTTCGAGTATTTGGAGGCGCACAGCGAAAACAAGCTGGTGGTGAGCGACAACCCAGAGCAGTGGTGCCTGGGCGACTGGTGCGCGCCGCCGGTGCTGGAAGTGCCGGATGGACTCGACCGCAGCACCTGGGCCGGGCCGGACGCAATGCGCATACCTGAGCCGTTTGTGAACAACTACTTCTATATAAAGTCCATGCGCGAGGTGCTGGCGATATGCGAGGTATTGGGCATACACGAATATGATGATATGCTTAACGCCCGCATTGACGAGCGCGTTAAGGCCATCATGGACAACTATTTCGACCCAGCGACCGGCGACTTTGCCAACAACGATCAGGGTTCTAATGCCTTTGCAATCGATCTGGGTCTGGGCGACGAGCGCACTTTGGAAAACATGGTGCGGCATTACAACGAGATCGGCTGCTTCGACACGGGCATATTCGGAACCGACATAGTGCCGCGCGTGCTGTTTGAGCGGGGCTATGCGCAGAACGCGTTTAACCTGATTTCATCCGAGCGTCCGGTATCGTTTGAATCTATGCGTGCGCTCGGCGCGACCACGCTGTGGGAGGAGTGGCCGATCAAGATGGAACGCTCGCACAGCCACCCGATGTTCGGCGGCGTGGTGCGGTATCTGTTCGAGTACCTGCTGGGCATTGGCCATGTGGGCGCGGGCTGGGACAAGATTGAGATAAAGCCGCAGCCGGTCGTGGGACTTAACTATGTATCGGGCAGCATAGCCACGCCGCGCGGGCGCGTATCGGTGCGCATAAACCGCGTGGACGACCATCTGGTAATAGACGTGCACATGGACGATCCCAAGGGCGCGGCCTTTGTACTTGGCGAAGCGCGGTACGAGCTGACCGAAACCGATTCACAGTTTATCGCAATGGCGTAAGCGGATTTACGGAGGCGAGCAATGAAGCGTGTAATACTGATATGCGGCACAATGGGCGTGGGCAAGACGCGCACGTGCCGGGAGCTGCAAAAGGTGCTGGACAGAAACGTGTTTCTGGACGGCGACTGGTGCTGGGACTCGCAGCCCTTTGTCGTAAATGATTTTACAAAGCGCATGGTGGTGGACAACATCGTTTACATGCTCAATAGCTTCATTGCCTGCCCCGACTATGAAAACGTGATTTTCTGCTGGGTAATGCACCAGCAGGCCATCATCGACAGCATCGTTTCGCGGCTGAAGGGCGAATTTGATTTAAGTGTATTTGCGCTCACCTGCTCGCGCGACGCTCTGGAAAGGCGCATAATGGGCGACGTGGCCGCGGGTCTGCGCAAAGCCGACGTTATAGGGCGCTCGGCCGAGCGGCTGGCGCTGTACGGCGGGCTTAAAGGCGCGGTGATAATCGACACGACCAATATCGCGCCCGACGAGGCGGCGCGTATGATCGCGGACAAATTGATGCAAAACACTCGCGGAAAGGAGTCGATATAAGTGAAGGTACAGGAATCCCGCGAGAACTATCTTGAAGCGATACTCATACTCACGCAGCGCAACGGATTTGTGCGGTCGATCGATGTGGCGAATTTTATGGACTTTTCAAAGCCCAGCGTGTCGGTCGCGATGTCGAATCTTAAAAACGCGCTGCTGGTAACGGTGGACGACGCGGGCGGCATTCACCTGACCGAGGCGGGTCACGCGATGGCGCAGCAGGTATACGAGCGTCACCGGACGCTGACTGCGTTTTTGAAATTCATTGGTGTGGACGAAGTGACCGCGGCCGACGACGCCTGCCGGATAGAGCATGTGATAAGCCAGCTTAGTTTTGAAAAAATACGCGAATACGCAGACAAAATCGGCGTTGTTACCGTCGGAGAAAGCGAGGCAGCAAATGCAGAACATAAGTGAAAAATACGCGCCTGTTGCTCGTAAGGTCAAAGTGGTACAGTTTGGCGAGGGCAATTTCCTGCGCGCGTTTGCGGACTGGATGATCGACGTGGCCAACGAAAGCGGCGCGTTCGACGGAAACGTGGCGATAATTAAGCCGCGCGCGCATGGCGACATAAGCGCGTTTAGCGACCAGAAATGCGTATACACCGTTCAGCTGCGCGGCCTGGTGGACGGCAAGCCTACGGTTCAGACGCGCGTGGTACGCTCGGTCGATCGGATAATCAATCCGTTCGAGGACGGCAAGGCGTTTTTTGAGCTGGCGTGCAGCGACGATTTGCGCTTCGTGATAAGCAACACTACCGAAGCCGGTATAGAGTTCCGCGCGGGCGAACCTAAGCCTGAGGGACTAGGCATGAGCCTTACCTTCCCCGGCAAGCTCACCCAAATGCTTTATGCGCGGTTTGAGCATTTTAAGGGCGTTAAGGGCAAAGGGCTTATCATGCTGCCCGCCGAGCTTAACGACCGCAACGGCGACATGCTGAAAAGCTGTGTGGACAGCTATTGTAAGGCATGGGACTTAGGTGAAGAGTTTGCTCGCTGGCTTGACGAGGAGTGCGTGTTTGCGTGCACGCTAGTCGATCGCATAGTAACCGGCTACCCGCGCGACGACATAAAGGATGTTGAACGTGAGTTAGGCTATACCGACAAGCTGATTACGACCGGCGAGCCGTTCGCGCTGTGGGTTATCGAAAGCGCGCGCGACATAAGCGGCGAATTCCCGCTGGACAAGTGCGGCCTGCCCGTGGTATTCACGCGCGATCTGAAGCCGTACAAGGAGCGCAAGGTACGCCTGCTCAACGGCGCGCACACCTGTAGCGTGGCGGCGGCGTATCTGGCCGGGTGCCGCACGGTGCTGGAGATGATGAGCGACCCGCTGCTAGGCAGGTTTGTGAAGGACGCTATGTTCGAAGAAATGGCGCCCTGCGTGCCGCTGCCCATTGAGGAGGCGAACGCATTTGCCCTGAGCGTAATCGAGCGCTTCCGCAACCCGTATGTAAAGCATCAGCTGATAAGCATATCGCTCAACTCGTTTTCCAAGTGGCGCGCGCGGCTGCTCAATACGTTCAAGGATGACATTGCGCGCGGTGCGTTCCCCCGTCGGATT
>USEE01000152.1 GCA_900553645.1 uncultured Eubacteriales bacterium | reverse complement strand
CCCGCGATGGTAGAACCCGAGCGCGACACGCCTGGCAGTATCGCAAAGGCCTGCATAAGACCCATTATTATTGTGTCTTTCCACGTAAGGCGGTCGTGCGTGACCACGCGCTTTGATATTACGTCGGACAGCACCAGCACCACCGACGTTATCAGGAAGGAGAAGCCCAGAAACTTGCCCTCGAACGCCGCGTCGAAAAAGTCGCCCAGCAGCAGCGTCGCAATAACGGCGGGTATCGTGGCCACGATCAGCTCCGGCAGCAGACTGCGTATCGGATGGCGCAGCATGTTCCAGAACAGCTTAAAGTACACCACGAACACCGCGACCAGCGTGCCCACGTGCAGCAGCACCTCCAGCAGCAGTCCGGTCGAGGGAATGCCCAGCAGCTTCTGCACCAGCAGCAGATGTCCCGACGAGCTTATCGGCAGAAACTCGGCCAGACCCTGCGTAAGACCCATGATTACGGCCTGAAATATACTCAGATTCATCTTGCTTCCTCCGTCAAAATTCCCAGCGGTTTTAGTCCCTTCGGAAAGTGGCTCTTTATAACTCCGCCGTGCGCCTTGCCAAAGCATACCGGCAGCCCCTGCCAGCTTATCAGCGCCCAGCCGTCTTTTGTATCGACTTCAATGCTCTCGCCGCGTACCAGCCTTATCGCATCGGCGGTATTTACCTCAACCGCGCCTTTGTCGGGCGCAAGCGCGCGCCCCAGCGCATACGCGGGCTCGACGTGACTGCGCCCGGCCTCGCACATTTCCAGCCCCGCGCGCGCCACCTTAACGCCGTCCAGCTCCGGACAGCCCTCGGGCAGCATGTACAGCCTTTGCCCATACATAACCGGCGTACCCGGTATGTCGGGCAGGTCGATAGTCGATTTCAGGCGCTTGAGTACGCCCTCCGCGTCCACCGGCGCGCCCTTGCCCGCACGGCGGCGCTTGTCGCGTTTGCCGGTCGGCTTTTCGGTATATTCGCCCTGCTTGCGCATCCGGCATACGAAATGCCCTTCGCCGTTTACGCGGTGCGGCCATATGCGCAGCATACCGCCCTGCGACTCGCCTATGCCTGCAAGGGCAAAGTCCTCGGCGATCATGTCAGGATGGCGCCGCATGAACTCAGCCACGGATTGCTCGTTCTCCAGCCGGTTGAACGTGCAGGTGGAGTAGACCATCGCGCCGCCCGGCCGGAGAAGCTCATACGCGCTGTCCAGTATGCCCGCCTGCCGCTCGTGACACATGCGCGGCGCGTCGGGCGACCACTGGCGCACGGCTTCCGCGTCGCGGCGGAACATGCCTTCGCCCGAGCAGGGCGCGTCCACCAGTACCGCGTCGAACGTCTCGCCCCAGCGCGCGGCCAGCCTGTCCGGGTATTCGTTGGTCACGACCACGTTTGAAAAGCCCTGCCGCTCGATATTGGACGCGAGCATCTGCGCACGCGAGGGGATTGGCTCGTTGGACACCAGCAGCCCTCGTCCGCAAAGTGCCGCCGCCAGCTGCGAACTTTTGCCGCCCGGCGCGGCGCACAGGTCGAGCACGCGCATACCCGGCTTGACGTCAAGCGCCGCGCCCGCGCTCATTGCGGACGGCTCCTGCATGTAGTAAAGCCCCAGCAGATGCATCAGCGACGAGCCCGGCATCAGATCGCCATCAATGCGGTACGCGCCCGACTGCCACTCGACTTCATCGCCGATGAAGCCGCTCGCCAGCTCATGCGCCGCGCCGAAATCAGCGCCGCCCCCCAGCGCAAGCATGGGTGAGGCAGTCGCGCCGCTCAGTCCCGCCCGCGCGTTCAGCCTTAAACCGCGGCAGTGCGGCCTGCCGTAAGCCGCGAAGAACTCGTCGGCCTCGCCGCCCAACAGAGCTTCTATCTCGCGTCTGAATTCGATCGGGAAATCCTGCGCGCGCATCAGCAGCGCCCGCCCGGCTCGGACATGAGCACAGTCAGATGCCCTGAAACCATAAAGTCGTGCATGGCCGCGGGTATCAGCACGCTTTCGCCGTTATGAACCAGCACGCTGCCGCCGTCGTATTCGATCGCGCCCTCGCCCAGCGCGGTGATGAGCGCAAAGCTGTCGGCCTCGACCGGCATACGTCCCATCACGTTCAGGCGCGTGAGCTTGAAGAAGTCGCCGTCTATCAGCGACACGCGCTCGCCGCCCATTACCTCGGTCGTCTGCGGCTCTACCGGGCGCGTCACTATGTCGCAGCGGGTCACGTCCAGCGCCTTCTGAGTATGTATCTCGCGCGGACGCCCCCAGTCCCACATGCGGTAGGTTACGTCGGAGGACTGCTGAATCTCGTAAAGCACAATTCCGCCGCCGATGGCGTGCACCGTGCCGCTTTGTATATACAGGCAGTCGCCCGGCTTAACGTCGATCCAGTTGAGCGTGTCCTCGATATGGCCGGACGCGACGATTTCGCGCAGTTCTTCGGACGACTTTGCCTTTACGCCAAAGACCAGCTTTGCGCCCGGGTCGGCATTCAGTATGTACCATGCCTCGGTCTTGCCGCGCTTGCCCTCGACGCGCGCAGCGTATTCGTCGTCCGGGTGAACCTGTACGCTCAGGCGTTCCTTGGCATCCAACAGCTTCAGCAGCAGCGGGAATTCCTTAAACTCACCCAGCAGTTCCGCGCCCATTGCATCGGCGGCCTCGGTCAGCGTCTTGCCGCTCAGCTCGCCGTTTACGATAACGCTCTCGCGGCCGGGCAGAGCCGAAATCTCCAGGCTTTCGCCGGTCATGTCGTCAGGTATGTCCTTGTTAAACAACTCGCGCAGCTTGCCGCCGCCCCACGGCGTTTCGGAGCCGTGCCGAAAATATGGCTTCATTTTAAGCGGATATACCGTCATGCTTATCTCTCCCTACAATATTGTACGATATAATTGTACATTCATATTCGGCGCTGTCAACCGCAATATGGCAAAAGGTTAGGTATAATTATCGGGCAAAATGCCCCATGGCTTGACGCAAAAAGCGCGCGCGCTTATAATCAGACGGTAAGGGGTGAAAGGTATGCGCACGGAGCGAATCAGCATGAGGGGATTGGCCGAGTTTTCGCTGCTCAGCGGCGATCTGCGCGCCGAGGGCGCAAACGCCGCGCGTATGCGCGAGGGCATAATCAACCATCAGGCATTGCAAAGCCTGTACGAGGGCGGTATGCAGGCCGAAGTCCCGCTCGAAATGACCGTGCCCACAAAGACGTGCGATCTGATAGTCTCCGGGCGCGCGGACGGGCTGATGCTGGGCGATGGGTACGTGCTTATCGAGGAGATAAAGTCCGCGCCCGGCCGCGTGCATCAGGACGACTATCCCGCGCACTGGGCGCAGGCCAAGGGCTATGCTCTGATGGCGTGCAAAAAGCATAATCTGAGCCGCGCAGCCGTGCGGCTGGTATACGTGCACTCGGCCTCAAGCGGCGCGCATACCCGATTCACGCGCGAATTCACGCTGGCCGATATGGAGCGCGACTTTAGTGCGCTATTGGAGCCATACGCCAACTGGCTGGACGCGCAGGTCAGGTTTCAGGATGCGCGCGACGAGTCCATACGCGAGCTGCAGTTCCCGTTCGGCGGCTACCGCGCGGGTCAGCGCAAGATGGCAGTCAGGGCGTACCGCGCACTGCGCGACCGGCACGGACTGCTGGCTCAGGCCCCCACCGGCACGGGCAAGACCGCGGGCGCGCTGTTCCCGGCATTGAAGGCGCTGGGCGACGGGCATATAAGCAAGGTGATGTACCTGACCGCGCGGCGCACCACGCGGCGCGCGGCGTGGGACTGTCTTAAACTGTTAAAGGCAAACGGCCTGCGCGCGCGGGTGTGCGTGATTACCGCCAAGGAGCAAATCTGCATGACCCCGGGCGCGCGCTGTATCCCCGAAAGCTGTCCGTACTGCGCGGGCTACTTCGACAAGCGCCGCGCCGCGCTGGACGACGCGCAGGACGCGACCGAGTACGATTACGACTTCATACGCGCGCTGGCCGAAAAGCACGGCGTATGCCCGTTTGAGCTGTCACTGGACATAAGCGAATTCTCCGACGTAATCATATGCGACTACAACTATGTATTCGACCCGAACGCCTACCTCAGGCGCTTCTTTACCACCAAGTCGCAGTTCGGCCTGCTGATAGACGAGGCGCACAACCTTGAATCGCGTGCGCGGGATATGCTGTCGTGCTCGATCAACTTCGACGACTATGTAAAGCTGT
Organism: uncultured Eubacteriales bacterium; assembly: GCA_900553645.1. The sequence continues at coordinate 571 of USEE01000152.1, read as the reverse complement.
ACCGGCATTTGAACGCACAGCTCGGGCCGGGCTCAAACGAGTGCGTGCAGCTGGTCAAATTCATGACGGTCTGGCGCGCGTTCGGCGCGAGCCGGGAACAGCCGTCATTTGACAACGAGCGCCCCGATTCGCTGATTAAGGCGTGTCAGGAGCTGACCGATGCGACGTCGCCTTCGCTATCCGTTCAGGCAGAGTGCTCGGGCGAGTGGGCGGAGCGCTGGTTCGGACTGCTCGACTTTGCGCGCGTGGGCGCGATGTACGACGGCGAGAACTTCGCCACGCTGTACGAGCCGCACGACCGCGCCGTGGACGTGACTCAGCTTTGCGTGGATGCGACAACACACATACGCAAGTGCATGACAAAGGCGCGCGCATACGTGCTGTTTTCGGCCACGCTCACGCCGATGAAGTACTACTTTTCAGCGCTCGGGCTGGAGGAGGACTCGGGCGACGTGATGCTGGAACTGCCCTCGCCGTTTTTGAGTGAGAACTTTCTCATACGCCGCGTGCCGCTGGCCACGCGCTATTCTCAGCGGCCCGCGTCGCTCGCGCCGATTGCGGACGCTATCGC
>USEE01000151.1 GCA_900553645.1 uncultured Eubacteriales bacterium | reverse complement strand
TGTATGAGCAGCCATCCATGCCGCGCCCACCATAAATTAAAGTGGGCGCGGAAGGGGGGATGCTATACTCGGACTGCTATATTCGTATCTTACACGTCCGGAAAACGGCGAAGCGATTGGCGCGGCAATGCTTGGTGCGGCAATGCTTTACTGCCGCCGATACCATTTGATGTGAGGAGCGTGCCGGCGGCGGAGAGGTTCGCGCTTGTTATCGCGTTAGGACGATACGGGTTTACAGCATTGAATTGGTCAAAATGAAACAGCGCCGCATTTTCCGCCTGATCGCGGTCGCTCTGCGGCGCTGTTACGTGTGCTTATTTATATCAGTATACCGTTGCAATGGTCGATCTCATGCTGTATGATCTGCGCAGTCCAGCCCGAGAACGTCTGCCGATAATGCTTAAATCCCATATCGTAGTACTCCAGCTCTATCGTGCGATAGCGCGTCGTGCTGTGCTCGCCGTCCAGCGAAAGACAGCCCTCTTTAGCCTCATACGAGCCGGACTTTTTCTTTATCTCGGGATTTACCATCACCATCAGCAGCGGCCCCGCGTACAGCGCGATTATGCGCTTCTTTGCGCCTATCATATTCGCCGCAAGCCCCGCGCAATGGTCGGCGTGCGACTTCAATGTATCGCTCAGATCCAGCATGGTCTGCAGATCGGCGTCGGTCGCCTCCTCGCACGGCTGGCTCAGAAAAAACGTGTCCTTTACAATTGGTTTAATCATCGATGCTCCTTTCCACCGCCTTTGCGCGGGCGTTCATTGCCTCGGCGTGCTGGCTGAGGGATACTGCCCTCAGCGCTTCAGTGGCGGCGATATGATCGAATATTTTATTTATCAGTGCGTCCAGCGGCGCGTTTGCCGCGTAATCTGCCGGCGCAAAATAATCTATGCGCCCGTCCAGCATAATATTATGCACCTTAGTGCGGTTATCCTCAACCGGGTCGTACACGCCTATCGCGTATCCGCCGCGCGATGATACCAGCTTCATGCACGGTATGTCGGTGTCGCTGTCGCCGATATATATCATGTCGCGGAAGGGGATGCGCATCTGCTCGGACGGCACGGCGGCGTTGACCGCCGGGTCGTTTATGTCTAGCACGCCCTTTTCAATTCTGAACAAAAACTGGGTTTTATTGGTGAAGTTGACCGCCTGTGCGGGCCAGCGCGCTTCGCCGCGCTCGTCGAAGTAGAACGCGCTCGCGTATATCTGCTTAAACTCGCCCGCGATGGTCGTGCCCTCGATCATTTCCTTCAGCCCGGATGATATTATGTAATGCTCCAGCCGCAGTCCGCGTTCCTCTGCGGCCCTGCGCGTGCGGCCGAACCATTCGCGCACGCCCGGATACAGCCTGACCCGCGCGCCGTACGCCCTCAGCGCCGACAGACTTACCGTAAGCCGTCCGCGCGCCTCTTCCAGCATCGTGTACATGTACGCGAGGTTCTGGTCCATGTTGCTGGCCTTGGCCAGCGCGCCCGAGCGCCGCCAGAACGCGTCCACATCCAGCCCCAGGCTCTGTATATAGCCTTGCGCCTGCATGTCGGTGGGACTGAGCGTCTTGTCGAAGTCGTAACATATCGCCACGATGGGCCGTCTGTCCGCAGTATCGCCGCCCATTGAGCGCCTCCTTCGCATTCTTTATATAATATAATTCTATCGCAAATTCAACTTGCAGTCAATAGGCGGGCAACAATATATTGAAATAGGTGAATATGGCGGCCGCTGGCAAGGCATAAAGCGCAATGTTAAGTACATAAGTTAGGATTGCGGTCAACAAAGATTGCGGATATAAGCCTGCCGCAAAAGCCAATGCGTCGTTTGCAGAATAAACAGGCATAAAAAACTGGCGAGCCGATTTTTATCAGCCCGCCGATAAAAATTATTTAGTTCACCGCATCAGCCTTACGCCGTCCGGTGCGATGCCGTATTCCTCGAATATGGTCAGCCTGTTTTCATCATTTAGCCACGCCGCTGGTATGTAATACCTGCTCTGTGCCGGGCAGCGCATGAAGCGGCCCAGGTTATGCCCGTTCAGGTATATCTGGCCCTTGCGCATCTCGCCCATGCTTATGAACAGCCCAACTCCATCCACATCGGGGCGGGGGAAGGTGGTCGTGTACCACGCGGGCATGTAGTCGCGTCCGCCCGCGCGTATCTCCGCAAACGGCACTAGTAGCGTGTTTTGCCCGCGCAATGCAGTCTCGTAATCGGCGCGCCCCTCGTAAGGCACGTCCTCGCTTAGCGCGCACCAGCTCCAGTCGGTCAGCCTGTCCTCATCGCGCACTATGTATGCCAGCGTGTGGCTGATTACGTTTTCTACGCTGCCGGGGCAGGTGAGTACGATCTCGTTGTCGCCTTCGCAGCATTCGGGCGTGTAGCAGTGCCACATGTGCGACCCGCCGTCGCGGTATCCGAACGACTGCCACGGCCTGTGCACCATATGGACATGCGGCGCAACTTTGCCGTTCGCCGTTACCCAGCAGGGCGAGTCGTGTACCACGATTATCAGGCGTTCGCCATGTTTCAGGCTTACGTGCCAGCGTATCGCGTCGGCTTCGCGCGGCTCCATCAGCGCCGGGCTGTACAGGTAATCGACGGCCTCGCCGCTCAGCATTATCTTGCCCGCATAGGTCGCGCCGTCCAGCGTAAGCTGGTGCGAATCGGCGTAAACGTCGCCGCCTATGCCCAGCGGCATCGCGTCCAGACAGCAGCGCCCGGTGTCCTCGCTCAAAAGCAGCACGTCGTTATCGCCGGCGCGCAGCTCTATGCTTATGCGCTCGCGCAGCCGGTCGGCGGGGTTGGCGTAGTCGAATCGCTCGTTTTCGGTGCGGCGCTCGCCTATCTCGCCCGCGAACACGCCGTTGACATACGCCGCCACGCGCGTCGCGGCGCAGGGCACTGTCAGCGCGCCCGTGTGCGCCTTGTCGGAATGCACGTGCGCGCGGTACAGCACGTATCCGTGCAGCGCGCCCAGCTGCTCGTGGAACATCGGATGCTCGACAGGCATAAAACATGCGTCGGCCAATGGGTCATGCCTTTCCCAAGTCGTGAGCGCGGGCAGGTCTTTCAGCAGGGCGGGTCGGGGGATTGCGCGCTCGGTGAGCCTGCCGTCCCTATATTCATATGCGCGCTTTGCCTTGCCCGGCTCAAATACCTCGCCGTCCTTGCCGTCGCACGCAAAGTCGCCGCCGAAAATTACCTTGTCGTGCAGCAGCCAGGTATGCCGCGCCGTGGGCTCGTCCATCACGATTATGTTCAGACCATTTGCGTTTGCAAGCTGCGGAGCGGTACGGACTATACCCGAATATTCGTGCCCGTCAACCGATACTGACCAGTCGTCGCCCGCGTTGCCGTACATCAGCAGTGCGCCGTCAAATTCGCCCATTATGAACAGGCTCGACCAGTCGAGCGTCGCATCGCCCACGTGCAGTCCCTCGGCCAGCGCGCCGCCCTGTACTGCGGTGAAATTTATGCGCCGTGCCTTACCGGCATATTCGATCTCGGCAAAGTCGTTGTCGCCCGCGATGACTATGAAATTGCCGCGCCCGGTCTTAAAGCGCGTGGCGCGCGTCTCGTTATATACGATAACCTCGCCGTCGTCGCCCGCAATGTCGCCGCCAAAGCACGACAGGAACGCGCCGAATGGCTTTAAGGCATAGTACTTTTCGCGCGGCTTGAGCGCGTCGCCCACCGGATATGCGCTGGAGTACGACGTGGCGATGTTGGACGCGCCGTTGAATGCGAAGTTGGTGCCGCCTATGAACATGTACATAGTGACCATCGCGTGGTGCAGCGTGGATTCGACTATCCAGCGCGCCACGTCCGTGTCGGACATGTTGCCCGTCACGGGCTTTTGCCAGAATACCATCGGCCCGGTCCACAGCTCGCTCAGTATGGAGGGCTTGCCCGGCTGGTACGCGCGCAGCTCGTCTATCACCTGATAATTGGAGCAGGTGTTGTACGTGACGATCATGTCAAGGCGCTTGTACAGCTCCGGATCGTACATGTCCGCGTCGTAGTTGATGGCCATTTTGCCGCTCGGCGCATGGCAGTTGCACGCGGTTACTGCGACCTCGCAGCCCGAGTCGCGCAGTATGTTAGTCACCTTTTCGATATACGCCGTCGTGCGCGCGTCCCAGCCGCCGTGGTACTCGTTGTCGTTCTGTATCGACACTATGCAGCCGCCGCGCGTGACCTGGCGCGGCGCGGCTATTTTCATTATCTTGCGCAGCCAGCGCGCCGTGTGCTCCATGAACACGCTTTCATCCGTGCGCTGCTCCAGCCGCTCATCGGTCAGCAGCCATGCGGGTATGCCGCCGCCCGTCCATTCGCCGCATATGTATGGGCCGGGGCGCAGCATTACGTAAAGTCCCAGCTCGCTCGCTAAGTCCAAAAACGCCGCCAGATCCTTGTCGCCCTCAAAATCCCATACGCCGGGCTGCGGCTCGTGTATATTCCACGCGACATATGTGCTTATCGTATTAAGCCCTGCTGCGCGCGCGGTCTCCAACGCGCGACGCCATTCCTCGCGCGGGAAGCGATAATAGTGTATTTCGCCGCAGTATAGCCAGATTCGCTTATTATTGAGGATAAATGACTTGCCATCAAATGAATAATTCATGATACACCGCCTTTCAATGCAGTCGGGATCATTCTATATCACATCGAAATGTTAGTCAAGACGTTTTAACGATAGACCTGCAAAACAACGGCTTACTTAACCTTACATCACGAATGCCGCTTTAAAACCATATAAAAACGGAAAATAATACAT